>CAZGAZ010000003.1:0-85622 GCA_964523835.1 uncultured Ruminococcus sp. | reverse complement strand
GCTGCCCTCTGCCAGCTCGCCCATAACTTAGGCTTCCTCTCCTGCTGCATTAATGGCGGCAACTGCTTTGTCCGCATCATTCTTATCCACAACAACAACCATACCGACACCCATATTAAAGGTGTTGAACATATCTCTTTCGGGAATTTTTCCTGTTTTTTCGATAAGCTCGAAAATAGGAGGTATCCGCAGGGAAGCCCTGTCTATTACGGCGGTTATCCCCTCGGGGAGCGAACGGGGAATGTTCTCGTAAAATCCGCCTCCCGTTATATGGCTGATAGATTTGACATTAACGTTATCCAGCAGATTCATTATCGCCTTAACGTAAATTCTTGTGGGGGTCAGGAGACATTCGCCGAGAGTTGTGCCAAGGTCGGACTGGTGACGGGCAAGATTCTGCTCATTAACGCTGAACACCTTTCTTATAAGGGAAAATCCGTTGGAATGAACTCCCGATGAGCGAATGGCAATTACTGCGTCCCCGGGTTTCTGGCAATAGGGACCTATTATCTTATCCTTATCCACCACGCCTACGGAAAAGCCCGCAAGGTCGTATTCCTCCTCGGGCATAAGACCCGGGTGTTCGGCTGTTTCGCCGCCTATAAGGGCGCAGCCTGCCTGCACGCAGCCCTCGGCAACGCCCGATACTATTTCAGCTATCTTCTCGGGAATATTCTTGCCGCAGGCGATATAATCCAAGAAAAACTGGGGTTTTGCGCCGCAGCAGATTATATCGTTCACGCACATGGCAACGCAGTCAATGCCCACGGTGTTGTGCTTATCCATAATAAAGGCAATTTTAATTTTAGTGCCCACGCCGTCCGTGCCCGAAACAAGGACAGGTTTTTCTATGCCCTTCGTGTCAAGCTCGAACATTCCGCCGAAGCCCCCCAGTCCCGACAGCACGCCGCTGGAAAATGTCCTTGCCACGTGAGCTTTCATAAGCTCTACCGCCTTGTAGCCTGCCGTTACGTCAACGCCTGCCTCTTTGTAACTTTCGGAAAAACTTTTCATTATAAATTCAATCCTTTCGCCTAACTGAAATTACGTGATCTTGCTTTGCTGTATTCATACGCCGATCTTATTTATCTTCATCTCAAACTTATCCTTGGGTATCTCCTTTGGCACGGGTGCGGGATAATTTCCCGTAAAGCAGCCGTCGCAGAAGCTGCAATCGGAATTTTCCGCAAGGCGGTTCACCGACTGTGCGCTGAGGTACCCGAGACTGTCCGCACCTATCATTTTGCAGATTTCCGGAACGGACATTTTGCAGGCAATGAGATTTTCCTTGCTGTCTATATCCGTGCCGAAATAGCAGGGATTCATAAAGGGCGGGCAGGAAATGCGCACGTGAATTTCCTTTGCCCCCGCTTCCCTGATAAGGTTTACTATCCGCTTGGAGGTAGTGCCCCGCACAATGCTGTCGTCTATCAGCACCACACGCTTATTTTTTACGGTTTCCTTTATAACATTCAGCTTTATTTTAACGGAATTTGTCCGCTGTGCCTGTGAGGGCTGTATGAAAGTCCTGCCCACATAGCGGTTCTTGATAAAGCCCACGCCGTAGGGTATCCCCGAGGCATTCGCAAACCCTAAGGCGGCGTCCAGTCCGCTGTCGGGAACGCCTATTACAACATCTGCCTCCACAGGGTGCTCTTTCCATAAAAATTCCCCCGCCCGAAGCCTTGCCTTATGAACGCTCGACCCCTCTATCACCGAGTCGGGACGGGCAAAATAAACATACTCGAAAACACACAGTGACGGCTTCGGAGAAATATGAGTTTCTATGGAACGCATTCCCTTTTCGTCTATCACCAGAATTTCCCCAGGGCGGACATCCCTTATAAACTCCGCACCTATGCTGTCAAAGGCGCAGGTTTCCGAGGCGATAACATAGGAATCCCCCAGTCTGCCCACGGAAAGGGGGTGAAAACCCACGGGGTCACGGGCGGCAATAAGCTTCTGAGGGGACATTACCACCAGAGAATATGCGCCCTTGAGTTTTTCCATAGCCCCCTCCACTGCCGCCTCTATGGACGGACGGGAAAGCCGCTGTTCGGTGATAACGTAGGAGATCACCTCGGTGTCGTTTGTGGAATGGAAAATTGCGCCTTTTAACTCAAATTCGTTCCGCAGTTCAAAAGCGTTTGTAAGATTTCCGTTGTGGGCAATTGCCATATGTCCTTTTACATGGCGCACCACAAGGGGTTGGGCATTGGCACGGCCCGGATTTCCCGTTGTGGAATACCTTACGTGTCCCACGGCAATATTCCCCTCGCCCAGAGCCTCAAGAGTGTCGCTGTCAAAGACCTCGGGAACAAGCCCCAAGTCCTTGTGAGCGGTAAAAACTCCCCTGTCGTTGACCACTATCCCGCAGGATTCCTGCCCCCTGTGCTGAAGGGCGTAAAGTCCAAGATAGGTCTGCATTGCAACGTCTGCGGTATGGGGGCTGTATATGCCGAATACGCCGCATTCCTCGTGAACTCCCGACATATTCCTCATTCCTTTCCGTTCCAGCAGTAGCTGCAAAGCTTGCAACCGGGAAGACCCACAGCTTTTTCCGTACCCTCCAGAGACTGAAAGCCTATGGAAGTAAGCTTCAGCTCCTTGCATATTTTTTCCCGCAAAGCCTTGCCTCTCTCGGTTTTTTCGTCGATATATTCATCTATGTATTTTATTCCTTCTGCGCCCTCCAGTTCGTCGATAACACGCCTTGCAATAAGCTCCATTTCCGACCTGCTGCGGGAGAAATTCAGATATTTGCAGCCGTACATAATGGGCGGACAGGCAGAGCGCATATGGACTTCCTTTGCGCCGTTGGAATAGAGAAATTCCACCGTTTCCCTCATCTGCGTGCCCCTGACGATGCTGTCGTCCACAAAAAGCAGTCTCTTGCCCTCGATAAGCTCGTGAACGGGAATAAGCTTCATTTTGGCGACCTTGTTGCGCATTGCCTGGCTTTGGGGCATAAAGCTGCGGGGCCATGTGGGAGTGTACTTTACAAAGGGGCGGGCAAAGGGTATCTTGCTGCGGTTGGCATAGCCTATGGCGTGGGGAATACCCGAGTCGGGCACGCCGCAGACGTAGTCCACATCCGGAAAAGTGCCGTTCTTCATATCGTTTTCCGCCATTATTTCGCCGTTCCTTGTGCGCATGGTCTCCACGTTTACCCCCTCATAGACCGAGTTGGGATAGCCGTAATATGTCCACAGAAAGGTGCATATCTTCATATCGTCCTTCCCGGGGCAAAGGGTCTCGCAGCTTGTGGGAGTTATCCGCACTATCTCACCGGGAGTAAGCTCCCTGTAGGTCTCATAGCCCAGCTTCTGGAAAGCGAAGGATTCAAAGGAAAAGCACCAGCCGTCCTCCCGCTTGCCGATGACTATGGGTATGCGCCCACGCTTGTCACGGGCGGCTATTATCCCGTCCTTGGTGAGTATCAGAAGAGAAACAGTGCCCTCGATCTTTTCATGGGCGTATTTTATCCCCTCCACAAAGGAATCCTTTGTGGCAATAAGAGAGCCTACAAGGGAACTGGAATTTATCTGTCCGCTGCTCATTGCCTCAAAGCTCAGGCAGTTTTTCGACAGCATTTCATCACGCAGCGCCTCGGAGTTGTTGATTATGCCTATGGTGCAGACTGCATAAATGCCCAGCTTCGACCGCAGCAGCAGAGGCTGGGGATCGCTGTCGCTTATACAGCCTATGCAAAGATTGCCCTCCATAGTCTCCACATCATTTTCAAACTTTGTGCGGAAAGGAGAATTTTCAATGCTGTGAATGCTCCTCTGAAAGCCTGATGTCGGGGAATAAGCTGTCATACCGCCTCTGCGGGTGCCCAGGTGGGAATGATAATCCGTACCGAAAAATACGTCGCTTATACAGTCGCTGCGGGTTGCTGCTCCGAAAAAACCGCCCATAATAAATCACCTTTCATAGTATGCTCGTAAATGCCCTTGCTGCCGGCATTTCCTGTAAGGATTTGCCAAAGCTATCAGCCGAATATCCTCTTCATCATTTCCTGATAAGCTTCCTCAACGCCGCCCATATCTCTGCGGAATCTGTCCTTATCAAGCTTTTCATGGGTCTTGCTGTCCCAGAAACGGCAGGTGTCGGGAGAAATTTCATCGGCAAGGATTATCTGCCCATGGAATCTGCCGAACTCGATCTTGAAGTCTATAAGGTCAATGCCGTGTTCCTTGAAGAATTTCAGCATAAAGTTGTTTACCGCAAAGGCATATTTGGAAATAGTGTCTATCTCCTCCTGTGTGGCAAGTCCCAGACCGAGGGCGTAATAGTCGTTGATAAAGGGGTCGCCCAGGTCGTCGTTTTTATAGGAAAATTCCAGAGTGGGCTGCTTTAAGGGAGTGCCCTCCTCAATGCCCAGCTTCTTTGAAAAGCTGCCTGCGGCAACGTTTCTGACAATGACCTCCAAGGGAACTATCTCCACTTTTTTCACCGCAGTTTCCCGCTCGCTTATTTCCTCGACCAGATGAGTGGGAATGCCCTCTTTTTCCAGAAGCCCGAACATATAGTTGGTCATTTTGTTGTTGACAACGCCCTTGCCTCTGATAGTGCCCTTTTTCTCGCCGTTAAAGGCGGTAGCATCGTCCTTGTAGTCAACGATAACATAATCTGGGTTATCGGTGGCGAATACTTTCTTTGCCTTGCCCTCGTAAAGCTGTTCTTTTTTCTCATAGTTTGCCATTTTTGATTCCTCCAAATTTTTAGTTGATATTTTATATACACTAAAAAGTGATTTACTGTATAATGCCTTTGTTCACATATTCACAGGCAGTCTGTCAAAGCTCATCCCCTATTTTCCGTGAGATCATAATGTCCATGCAGTGCTTGTGGGGAACTCCCCCGCTGTTACAGTCGAAGATGACCTCATCGCATTTGTGAAGCTGCCAGTCGGTGTAGTACCCGAAAAGCTCTCCCGAACGCCAGTCAAAATTCCTGCTGTCCTTGTCGGGAGGCACGGGAATAAAGGGCTTTTTCACAAAAACGTTCATGGCGTTTATTCCACCCGGTGCCGTGCGGCTGCGGTAATTTTCAAAAATTTCGCAGCGCAGCGCTTCGGGTATAAAGTGAAACACTCCCGAGGAAAAGATAATGTCAAAGTCGCTTTCAAGGCGGAAATCACAAACATCAGCACGAAAGAAATTAACGGGCACGCCGTGATCCTCCGCCAGTCTTTTCGCCTTGTCTATCCCCTTTTCGGTAATATCAAAGGCGGAGACTTTATAGCCGTTTCTTGCAAAGAACACAGCGTCCTTTCCCTCGCCGCAGCCGATATCCAGCAGCCTCAAGGGTCTGACAGGCGGCAGCAGTTTCATTACCTCATAGCACATTTCCGAGGGATTAACACCCCAGTAATACTCATCACTGCTGTAGCGGCTTTCGTAATCGCTCATTATCCGCTTTTCGGCTGCGTATCCCAGCAGGGAATCTATGCTGCACCCAAGGCTTACCGCAATTCCCGGCAGCAGGGAAATATCCGGCAGAGAAACGCCGTTTTCCCACTTTGAGACCGCCTGGTAGGAAATATTGAGCCTTGCCGCCAGTTCCTCCTGAGTAAGTCCCTTTTGTTTCCTCATCTGACAGATATTTTTGCCCACAGTATAAGTGTTCATTTTTCTCATCCTTTCCGACTGCAAGAGGCAAGAGGCAGGAAAACTGCTGCCCAAGCCTTTTTGCAATTGCCTTAGCAAATAATTTTACCGCAATCTTGCAATTAAAGTTTACCATACGAAAGAGATGAACACAATAACCTGTTCGGATAGAATTTTAAAGAACTCAACTGTCGGTTGCACCCGGACACAGCCGATACTGCCCACTATGTAAAATCAACCGGGTCACAAGGTTACAGTTCTGCCGCCATTTCCCTGATCTTAGCGTCTTTCTGCTTAACGCCCTCGATCATATCCGCCTTGGCCGAAAGAAGCTTGTCCGCAAGGGTATCGTCGGACAGCGCCATCATCTGTATCGCCAACAGCGCCGCATTTTTAGCGCCGTTCACCGCCACCGTTGCCACGGGAATGCCCGAGGGCATCTGAACCGTTGCCAGCAGTGCGTCCAGTCCGTCAAAGGTGGACTTAATGGGAATACCGATAACAGGCAGGATAGTGTGGGCTGCCATTACCCCCGCCAAATGCGCCGCCATACCCGCAGCGCAGATTATCACTCCAAAGCCCTCGTCACGGGCGGACTTTGCAAACTCCGCCGCTGCGTCCGGGGTTCTGTGAGCGGACATGACCCGTGCCTCCACGGGCACTCCGTATTTTTTCAGCTCCGAAATACAGTCCTTCACAATTGCAAAATCACTGTCAGAACCCATAATTACTGCTGCCTTTTTCAAAAAATCATCCTTTCTTCAAAAAACAAAAAGCCACGGCAAAAAGTCCGCAGCCCCAAAGCCTGCCTTATAAACTTACAAAAAGGTACACAAACCCCGCTGCGGTCGCCCTTGCGGGTGCAGCACGGGAAAAGAATTTCGGATTTCAGCCTATGTAAAGCCATAGCGTATCCCTCCCGGGGTTTGCAGGAAAGCATTTTATCTTGCGTCACAGTCTGTTTTGCCGCATAAATCGCTCATATCTATATTGTACCTTATTTTTGGTAAAATTTCAAGTATTTATTGAAAATATTTTTGAAAATAAAAAAATTAACAAATTACACTTGCTTTTTTCGGAATATATGATAAAATAGTAATATACGATGTTTATCGTGAAAAATAAGGAGGTAATATCCAATGGCTTACACTATTAACGACGATTGCGTAATGTGCGGCGCCTGCGCAGGCGAATGTCCCGTAAACGCTATTTCCGAGGGCGACGGCAAGTACATTATCAATGCAGAGACCTGCATTGAGTGCGGCGCTTGCGCAGAAGTGTGCCCCGTAGGCGCACCCAAGAGCGAGTAATTACATTAATTTACTCGGGACTGTGGCAGTGCAGGGCTTTGCAAATCGGCTTTGCACTGTCTTTTTGTGCGCACAAATTTGTAAATTTTTTGTGAATTTTCTGTTTCCCGGAAACCTTCAAAAAAGTTAAAAGAACACCACCCGCCCGAAAATTCATTAAAGATATTTCCGGCGGATAATGTTCCCGTACTTATCTATTTTGCACTTTTGGATACGTTCCTTGTGCCTGTGGCAAGCAAGGGCTTTGTTTCGCCGTTTACGCAGGATTCGGTAATGGTCACCTTGACTATATCCTCCTCCGAGGGTGCGTCAAACATTGTATTAAGCAGAAGTCCTTCAACTATGGAACGAAGTCCTCTTGCGCCTGTTTTCTGCTCGATAGCCTTGCGGGCTACGGCAGTGAGCGCCTCGGGGTCGAATTTCAGCTCTATGCCGTCGATTGAGAAAAGCTTCTGATACTGCTTGATAATGGCGTTCTTAGGCTCGGAGAGTATCCTCACCAGCGCAGCTTCGTCCAGCTCCTCAAGCACGGAGACCATAGGCAAACGCCCCACCAGCTCGGGCACAAGCCCGTACTTCACCAGGTCCTGGGAAGTAACATCCTTGAAAATGTTGAGCTTCTTTTCCGACTTGCTCTGTACATTTGCACCGAAGCCCAGAGTGGAAGCCTCCTGCCGCCTTTTTATTATCTGCTCCAGCCCGTCGAATGCGCCGCCGCAGATAAAGAGAATATTCTTTGTATCTATCTGGATAACATCCTGATAAGGATTCTTTCTGCCGCCCTTTGGAGGAACATTGGATACAGTGCCCTCTATGATCTTCAGCAGCGCCTGCTGAACGCCCTCGCCGCTTACGTCCCTTGTTATGGAAACATTCTCGGACTTGCGAGCGATCTTGTCTATCTCATCAATGTAGATTATACCCTTCTGCGCCGAGGGAATGTCGAACTCCGCCGCCTGAATAAGCCGCAGCAGCACATTCTCCACGTCGTCGCCCACATAGCCCGCCTCTGTAAGTGTAGTGGCGTCCGCTATGGCAAAGGGCACGTCAAGTATCCTTGCAAGGGTCTGGGCAAGCAGGGTCTTTCCGACGCCCGTAGGCCCCAAAAGGATAACATTGGATTTTTGCAGCTCCACATCATTGTCGCCGCCGTTTTCAATGTCGATTATACGCTTGTAGTGGTTGTACACCGCCACGCACAGCGCCCTTTTGGCGGCGTCCTGCCCCACAATATATTCATCAAGTATCTTCTTTATTTCCGCAGGTTTTTTCAGTGTTACAGTTTTCTTCTTATCCTTCGACCCGCCGAAGAAATCATCGCCGAAGCTGTCAAAAAAATCCGGAGGAGGCACATAACCCAGCTTTTCATCGGTCATAAGCCTTTCGTAGCAGTTCATTACGCATTCATCGCATATGAAATGATTGCCTGCGGAAAAAATGCTCTGAACCTCTCCCCCGGTCTTGCCGCAAAAGCTGCATCTCGGTTTGTTGTTAATACCCGCCATCCGCTTACCATTCCTTTCAGAAAATCGCCGCCCTTTGCATTACATCAGAACATCAGCCAAAATGCAATGTCTGACAGAATGCAGCACATTTATTCATTCCGCCAAAATATTCAAAATCACAGGCAGCAGTTCAAAAACGCAAATACTCCGTCCGCAAAACGCAGACGAAGCAGTGCATTCCGCAAATTATCTATGCTCTATGACCTTATCGACCAGGCCGTATTCCATAGCCTCCTGTGCCGTAAGGTAATTATCTCTTTCGGTGTCACGCTCTATGACATCAATGGGCTTGCCTGTGTTTGCGGCAAGAATCTCATTGAGCTTTTGCCTGGTCTTTACCATATGATCCGAATGGATCTTTATATCCGTGCACTGACCGGAAATACCGCCGCCGCTTATAAGGGGCTGATGAATGAGTATCTCCGAATTGGGAAGCGCAAGCCGCTTGCCCTTTGTGCCCGAGGACAGCAGGAAAGCACCCATAGAAGCAGCCATACCCATACAAATAGTGGAAACATCGCACTTGATATACTGCATGGTATCGTAAATCGCCAGCCCTGCAGTGATAACACCGCCGGGGCTGTTGATGTAAAAGGAGATATCCTTGTCCGGGTCCTGTCCCTCCAGAAACAGCATCTGGGCTATAACAAGGCTTGCGGTGTGCATATTGACATCCTCGGACAGAATAATTATCCTGTCGTTAAGAAGTCTGGAAAAAATATCCATACTCCGCTCACCACGGTTAGTCTGCTCGATAACTACAGGCACTAAGCTCATTTTGGAAATACCTCCCTGAAATTTTGATGTTATGTTTATTATTTTTCTGTGTTCCCGACCAAAAAAAGCCGGGAAACACTTTCAAATATCTTAAAGCTTACTTTATAACAGCGCTGTCCTTAACGATCTTGAACGCCTCTGTTACCAGCAGGTCTGTCCTGAGGTCCACAGGACTGATAAGGCTCATTACCTGCTCGGGCTTCATTCTGTAGGTCTGAGCCATATTGCCCACTTCCTCCATAATGCGCTCGTCGCTGATCTCAATGCCCTCCAGGATAGCAACCTTTTCCAGCGCAAGGCGTATGTCAACGGTTTTCTTCGCCTGCTCCTCAAAGGTCTTTCTGAAGCCTGCAAGATCCATTCCCGAGAAGGAAAGATACATGTCAAGATCAAGTCCCTGTCCACGGAGTCTGTACTCGAAATCTCTTACCATTTCGTCGATCTTGCGCTCGTACATTACCTGAGGCACTTCCGCCTTCATCTTCTCGGCAACAGCCTCGTAAAGCTTGTTATCTACCTCAGCGTCAGCGTTCTTAACGGCACGCTCCTCCAGGTTCTTGCGAATATCAGCCTTCAGCTCGTCAAGAGTATCGAACTCGGATGTGTCCTTTACAAAATCATCATCCAAATCGGGCAGCTCAACTTCCTTTATCTCATGAAGCTTTATCGCAAACTCTGCAGGCTTGCCCGCAAGCTCGGTCATCTGATATTTTTCGGGGAAGGTTACATTTATTGTAAACTCGTCACCGGGGTTCTTGCCGATTATCTGCTCCTCAAAGCCGGGAATAAACTGACCCGAGCCGAGCTTCAGCTCAAAATTCTCTTCCTTGCCGCCCTCAAAGGGAACGCCGTCCATAAAGCCCTCAAAGTCGATAACAGCTGTATCGCCGTTTGCAGCAGGCCTGCCCTCGGCAGTAACAAGTCTGCCGTTCTTCTCTCTCATAGACTCGAGCTGCCCCGCAACATCCTCGTCACTGACAGTCTTGACGGATTTTTCAATTTCTATACCCTTATAATCGGAAATTTCCACCTCTGGCTTAGTGGTGCATTTTACCTTGAGCGTAACGCCCTCTTCCTTGGAAAGAGCCGTTACATCGATCTCGGGGCGGTCAACCAATGTAAGACCCGCCTCATTGACAGCTTCCTCGATCATTTCGGGAGCAAGAGCGTTTACAGCGTCCTCATAGAAGCAGCCCTCGCCGTAAAGCTTCTCGATAATTTTTCTGGGCGCCTTTCCCCGTCTGAATCCGGGAACGTTTATTCTGCCCTTTGCCTTGTTGTATGCCTTCTGAACGGCATTTTCAAACTGCTCCGCAGTTGCCTCGATCTCGAACTCGTAAACGTTCGTTTCGATTTTATTGGTTGACTTTAAGCTCATTTATTACATCCTCCATTTTAAAGATCCCCAAAACCGAGATCTCATTATAAGCACATAAAAACATTATAGCATAAATATTGCAATTTGACTATAGCTATTTCAACATTTCTGCCTTTTGCACAAATCATATTATTTTATATGGAAAAAATTGTATATAATCACCCGAAATCAGGCGGAAATCAATACCATCACGCTCACCGTTCACCGCATATCTGTGCCCGCTGCCGTGAATATGCCCGTAAAAGCACTGTTTTATACCGTGTCTGTACAACACATCCAGAATATCATAATTATACTCATTTCCGTAAATGGGCGGATAATGGAGAAACACTATCGGTTCCAGCCCTGCCGCCTCTGCCGAAGCAACAGACGTTTCCAGCCGCCCCGCCTCCCTTGCCAGGACTTTGGCGTCCGCAGGCTCGCTGCTGTCGTTTATCCAGCCTCTTGTGCCGCAAATGCCGTAATTTTCATAGGCAAAGTGGTTGTTGTGAAGTATGGAAATGCTCTCCAGACCGTATTTTTCCAAGAACGAGTTTATTTTTGCAAGGGTCGTCCACCAGTAATCGTGATTGCCCTTCGAGATTATCTTTTTTCCCGGCAAAGCCTCTATAAATCTGAAATCGGGCAGCGCCTGCTCCAGATTCATAGCCCAGGAAATATCCCCGGGGATAACCACAGTGTCGTCCACACCGATGTTATCCGTCCAGTTTTCACGGATTCTCTCCACATAGTTATTCCAGCCGCCGAAAATATCCATGGGCTTGTTTACCCCCAAGGGCAGGTGCAAATCGCCCATTGTGTAAAGCGCCAAGGCTTACTCCAGACCCAAAGCCGCAAGAACATAGCTTTGCATACTGTCTCTTTCAATGGAATCCGTAAACCGCCGCTCCTTGCTTTCCAGCTCCGCCAGCGAACGGGGAACATCATATCCGCTTACCTTATGAAGTCTTTCAACCTTTACAAATTCCCCGTCACCCGAGGTCTGCCCCTCAATGGCCTCCAGTACAGAGCCGCTGAATTTATAGGGACTGGCAGTGGAAGCAATAATCGTCTTTGTCATATCCCCTGTCTGCTCCCTGTAGTCCTGATAAACGCATACCGCAACAGCCGTATGGGTGTCAAGAGTGTAGGAATATTTATCGTAAACCGCCTTGATAGTGGCTTTTGTGCGTTCATCATCGCAGCAGCCCGCCTTGAAATTCTCGCTGAGCTGCTTTTTAACATCCTCGGTCACCTCATATCTGCCGCTCTTTGCCAGTTCTCCGAACCATTCCTTTATAAGCCCGTCGTTCTCGCCGCTTAAAATATACAGCAGCCTTTCCAGGTTTGAAGAAATAAGAATATCCATAGAGGGGGAAATCGTGGTGATAAATTCCCTGTTCCTGTCGTAAACGCCCGTGTTGATAAAGTCCGTCAGCACATTGTTGGCATTGGACGCACAGATAAGCATATTTACGGGCAGCCCCATTCTTTTAGCATAGTAAGCCGCTAAAATATTGCCGAAATTCCCCGTAGGAACAACAATGTTTATCTTCTCCCCCTCTTTTATCTCGCCGTCCTTCATAAGACGGGAGTAAGCGGAGATGTAGTAGATTATCTGCGGTGCAAGCCTGCCCCAGTTAATGGAATTTGCAGAGGAGAACATCATACCGCCCTCATCCAGCTTTTTCTTGATATCATCATCTGTGAAAATCGACTTAACGCCGTTCTGGCAGTCGTCGAAATTGCCCTTTAATGCGCATACCGTAACGTTTCCGCCGTCCTGGGTTGTCATCTGCATTTTCTGCATATCCGAAACCCCGTCCTGAGGATAGAACACCATAATGGCAGTGCCCTCAACATCCGCAAAGCCCTCCAAAGCAGCCTTTCCCGTGTCCCCCGAGGTAGCCACAAGTATGACCACCTTTTTGTGAACATCAAGCTTTTTAAGGGAAGTCGTCAGCAGATAGGGCAGAATTTGCAGCGCCATATCCTTGAATGCGCAAGTAGGCCCATGCCACAACTCCAGAACATATGTTCCGTCAAACAAATGGGAAATTTCCGTAATGTCCGCAGTGGCGAATTTCTTGTCGGTATAAGCGCTCTCGGTGCAGTATTTAAGCTCTGCGCCGGTAAAATCCGTCAGCAACTTCGAGAAAATGAACGCTGCGCCCTCGGCATAGCTCATATCCCCCACCGACTTTATTTCCTCCATGGTTATCGCAGGTATCTCCTCGGGAACAAAAAGTCCTCCGTCCTCTGAAATACCCTGAGCTATAGCCTGTGCCGAGGAAACCTTCAGACCGCTGTTTCTTGTGCTTTTGTAAAACATATTATCACCTTTTCCGGTATATTTTTATTTAAATTATTTAAAATTTTCCGCCGTCAATTTTGTCAATGCGGAAAACACGCTTTGCAAATTTAATTATCATAATAATCCTCTCCCCCAAAGGCGCTGTCCAGATACTTCAGCTTCTTCACCCTGCCCTCTCTCACAGTGACCTCCGCCACATCATACCTCGGCTGAAGCTCCACTGAAAACCTGCTCATATATTCCAAGGATGTTTTTATTATAAGCCTGCGTTTTCTTTTGGTAACAGCCTCCGCCCCGCATTCGTAAGAGCCTTCCCCACGGGTCTTTACCTCCACAAAGGCTATAACGTCGTCCTTTCGGGCGATTATGTCTATCTCGCCGCCCCTTATGCGGAAATTGCGGTGAAGAACGGTGTACCCGCTTTTTTCAAGGTAAAAGGCAGTCAGCTCCTCCCCCAGCTTACCCGTTTCACTGCTGCTTCTTTTCATAATATTTTTTAAGGAATGAGGGACGGTGCACGGGAGATTCCCCGTATTTGTCCAGCATTTCGTAATGAAGCTTTGTTCCGTAGCCCTTGTGCTTTTCAAACTGCCACTCAGGATATTTTTCGGCAATCTCTTTCATATACCTGTCACGGCTCACCTTTGCAAGAATAGACGCCGCCGCAACGCTGGCGCTTTTGCCGTCCCCCTTAACCAAAGCCTCTCCGGAAATACCCAGACCGGGCAGCTTGTTGCCGTCGGCAATGAAATACTCCGCCTTTATTTTAAGGCCCTCGCACGCCCGCTTCATGGCAAGCATGGCGGCATTCAGAATATTGAGCCTTTCTATCTCCTCCACCGAGGCAGTGGCAACGCAGAAAGCCATAGCCTTTTCGGCGATCTCATCAAACAAAGCCTCCCGCTTTTTCTCGCTCAGCTTCTTGCTGTCGTTGATACCCTCAATGTAAACGCCGTCCTCAAATATGACCGCTGCCGCAAAAACATCTCCCGCCAGCGGTCCCCGTCCTGCCTCGTCAAGACCGCAGAACACAGGGTGCAGCGCCCTCACCGATTTGTCATATTCAAATAAAGGGCTGTCGGTCATAAAACCTCACCCTCCTTCTCCTCAGACTCGCCCGAAAAATCCTCGGGGCATTCAAGGCTTATCCGCCCCAGCTTTCCCCCTCTGAATTCATCAAGAACCGCAGCCGCAGCCCTTTCCGTGTCTATCTCTCCCCCCGAAATCAGCATACCTCTCGCCTTGCCGACCCTTGTCAGCAACTCATATCCCGAAAGGCAGCCCATTGCTTCACCGCTTGCCATTGCCTCATCCTCCTCGGGAGTATCAAGGCTTATGTTATAGCGGCTCTTTATATTTTCGGGAGCAATATCCCTTAATTTCAGCAGCAGCCTGCACCCCAGCAGCTCCACATCCGTGACCGTGTCCTTTACCGCCCCCGTAAACGCCAGCTTTTCCCCCACCGCCATATCGTCAAACTTCGGCCAAAGCACTCCGGGCATATCCAGCAGTTCAATATCCCCCTCCAGCATTACCCATTGCTTGTCACGGGTAACACCCGGGCGATCCTCTACCTTAGCCTTTTTCCGCCCCGCCATACGGTTAATGAAAGAAGATTTCCCCACATTGGGCACACCCACCACCATAAGGTGCAGCACCCTGCCGCTCATACCCTTGCGGTTGTTTTTCTCAATAACATCCGCCAGTACATCCTTGACCGCAGGAACAAAGGCATTCAGCCCCCGCCCCGAACGGCAGTCCGCAGGCAAAGCCTTTATGCCCATATCCTTAAAATGCCTTACCCAACGGGCGTTTATCTCCTCATTGGCAGCGTCGCACTTGTTCATTACCACAATTCTCGGCTTTCCCGCCGTAATGCTCCTTATATCGGGATTTTCCGAGGAAACAGGTATACGGGCGTCCAATATCTCCACCACACCATCCACCAAAGGCAGACACTTTTCCATCATGCGGCGGGTCTTGGTCATATGCCCGGGAAACCACTGTATAGAGGGTATATCGTTCATTACTGCTAACTCCTATCAGAGGCAGGAAACAAGAAGCAAGAGGCAAGAAAATACACTTGCCAAGCCCCATGCAGATGAAGCCATTAACGCCTCGTATTATTCATTGCCTCTCCCGCAGCCCGACTCATTATTAATTAACTATTCCACCTTGCCAAGCCTCGACATAGGCCATATCCTGAAGATCACCTTGCCCATTATCTCGTCCTCGGGGATAAAGCCCACCTGTCCGCTGCGGCTGTCCAGGGAGTTCATACGGTTGTCCCCCATAACAAAGCAACAGCCCTCGGGCACTTTCACAGGGAAGTCATGACCTCCCTCGTCCCGCATGGTAAGCTCGTTTATATACTCTTCCTCCAGCACCACGCCGTTAACGGAAACAGCGCCTGTCTCAAAGTCAATATCCACCGTGTCGCCCCCCACAGCAATAACACGCTTGACAATAGGCTTGCCCAGCCCGACGCCCTCCACCAGAGCGTCGCCGTCATAAACAAAGCTCGTCTGGCTGTCGGCAATGACTATATCCCCTCTCTCGGGGGTGTAGAACAGGTGATGAACGATCAGCTTTTCGCCGTCATGAAGCGTGGGGTACATTGATTCGCCGTCCACATTAGCCTGCCGCAAAATAAAAGTAAACACCAGTATCACCGCAAAGAAAGCAAAGATAATGGTCTCCATCCATTCCAGAAATTCCTCGTAAGGAGTGCCGTTTTTCTTCTCATCATTGCTGTCCAGAGCCTCATAATTCATCTGATACTTTGCCATTGCGCACTTCTCCCCTTCATTTCCCGCAGCCCGCAGCCGCAGGAAAAATTATATAAAAAAGGGAACTTTAACCAAAGTCCCCAAACAACCTGAACCGATGCGTCAAGGCGTTTCCGCAAAGAGGAAAATGCGTTTCCTTCGGAAAATATGTTTCCTTCGGAAACACCCGTAACGCTCATATTCGGTCAATTGAAAGGAGCACTATCCTTTCACATACCTTTTCCGGGCCGACAGCAGACCGCCGTCTGACCCATTTGTAATAAACGTGAAAATGCGTTTATTGTATCTGCTGCTTGACCTTAGCCGCCTTACCGACTCTGTCACGCAGATAATAAAGCTTGCTTCTTCTGACTTTACCGTGACGGACAACCTCAACCTTGTCCACAACAGGGGAATGAACAGGGAAAACCCTCTCAATTCCGCAGCCGTGAGCCACACGTCTTACGGTAAATGTCTCGGAAATGCCTCCGTGTCTCTTAGCGATAACAGTGCCCTCAAAGATCTGGATTCTGTACTTCTGACCCTCCTTGATCCTTACATGCACCTTAACGGTATCGCCCACTTCAAATGCGGGTACCTCGCTCTTGAGGCAGAAATCGCTGATAAGCTTCAATGCGTCCATGATAATATCCTCCTTAAATTTCAGGACATTCTTAAATCTCTTTTTTCATCCCTATGACGCATGGGATGAGAGACCAGCGGACTGCCCTTTTAATGTTGCCGTGCACACTTCCTTGCACCCGACAGCACTAATCTCGCCTCTTTCACAATACACAACCGTGCCCTTGTTCATCAGCGGATTTCACATGCTTATTTATTGTAACATATTCATACAAAAATTGCAAGCTTTTTTGTGAATTTTCCAAATTTATGTTGATTACATAAAAATTTCGCCGTTTTCGCAGTAAATTTTTAGGCGTTTTGTACATACAATTTCCATAGAAATTCCCGTCCCCCGGCAAAACTCCGTAAAAGCCCCCGTAAACACTCCCGCATTGATATTCAGCTCATTCCCCGCAGGCAGTATCACATCAGCCGAAAAACCTTCCCCGCACCGTGCTGTCCCCGTGACCGTAATGTGCGGCTTTATGTCAACAATAATTTCTCCCTTTTTCTTCGACCGCTTTTTCACTTCGATTTTTTCCCTTGCCAGAAATTCTCCGAAAGCTCTCTCTATTGCGGGAATATCCCCCGAAAAAACCGTCCTGTATTCCGCACTGCCTATGTCCCTGTTTTTGTGCACAGGGGAGCATGCCGAAATTACCGAGATACCCTCGGGGCAGACCTCATTCAGCCGCAAAGCAAACTCCTCCATAGGTATCTCCTCTATGCCGTAAAAATCCATAGGCTCCCGCTCACCCTCTGTCCCCAAAGACAAAGGCAGCGGAAAATTCAGATATATCCTCGGATTGAACCCCTCCGAGTACCACACAGGCAGCCCCGAGCGCTTGAGCGCCCTCTGCATCGCCCGCAGCAGGTCAAGGTGGGAAATATACACCGCCCTGCCCTTTTTCTCCAGAAAAACCCTTACAGGATACTTATCCAAAGCACTCCCTCCCCGTTCCTTTGCTTATGCCGCAGCCCGAACAGCCCTCACGGCAGTTTTTGGTGGTTATCCCCTTATACGCCTTTTCCCGCTCATGTATAAGAAATTCCTTAGAAATCATATAATCAAGATGATCCCACGGTGCAGTTTCACCGCAGTCCATAGCCCGCCTTGCATAAAAGTCCATGTGGAGCCCCGCTTCCTCAAAAGCCCCCTGCCACAGGTCAAAGCGGAAGCACTCATCCCAGCCGTCGAATTTGCAGCCCTTTTGCCACGCCCTGTATATCACGTCTCCCATTCGCCTGTCCCCCTTTGCAAGAGCAGCCTCCAGCACACTGACCCTGAAATTATGATAGCTTACCGTCATATACCGCTTTCCCCTTGCAGCCGCTAACAGCAGCTTCTGCCGCCTGTTTATTTCCGCAGGGCTTATCTGCGGCTCAAACTGAAAGGGCGTGAACGGCTTTGGCACAAAGGTGGCGCAGCTTACCGAAACCGAAAGCTTCTGCCCCTTTGGCCTGTCCTTCATATTATACCACAGATCGGCGATTTTTGACCCAAGGGAAACGATCCCCAGAATATCCTCATCCGTTTCCGTTGGCAGACCTATCATAAAATAAAGCTTTACCCCCGCATAGCCGCCCTTAAAGGCAGTCTCGCAGGCGGCAAGTATCTCTTCCTCGGTAATGTTCTTGTTGATAACGTCTCTCAGGCGCTGAGTCCCCGCCTCGGGGGCAAAGGTAAGTCCGCTTTTGCGCACCTTTGAAAGCTGCTCCATAAGCTTGTCATTGAACCTGTCTATCCTCATAGAGGGCAGAGAAAGGCTTATATGCCGCCGCTCGGTGTAATCCGCCGCCGCCTCAAGCATTCCCTCCACGTCCGAATGATCGCTTGTCGAAAGGGACGAAAGGCTCAGAACCTCATAACCCGTGCTTTCGCAAAGGCTTTTCGCCTCACTTACAACCGTCCCCGCCGTTTTCTCCCTGAAAGGCCTGTAAATAAACCCCGCCTGACAGAACCTGCACCCTCTCACGCACCCCCGCAGCACCTCCACCACAGCCCTGTCGTGAACTATCTCGGAAAAGGGCACAACAAACGTCTCGGGATAATATACCTTGTCAAAGTCCGCAATTATCCGCTTTTTCACCCTTTCGGGAACGCCCCGCCTGTTCGGCTTTACTTCCTTTACCGTCCCGTCCCCGTTGTAGGAAACATCAAAAAAAGCAGGCACATATACCCCCTCTATCAAAGCCGCCCTTTCAAGGAATTTTTCCTTTGAATATTCCCCCGACTCCTTCATTTCCTCGTAAAGCTCCAGTATCTCTATGTTAAGCTCTTCCCCCTCACCCAAAGCGAACAGATCAATAAAATCCGCCAAAGGCTCGGGATTGCAAACGCAAGGTCCTCCCGCCATTACTATCGGGAATTCCTCTCCCCTGTCACGGCTCATAAGCGGGACCCCCGCCAGCTCCAGCATATTCAGAATATTCGTATAACAAAGCTCATACTGAACAGTAAATCCGATAAAATCAAAATCCCTTATAGGGTCAAGGCTCTCCAGCCCGTACAGCGGAATGTCATTTTCCCGCATAAGCGCCTCAAAATCCGCCCATGGCGCAAACACTCTCTCGCACCACCAGTTTTCACGGCGGTTTTTCAGCGAATAAAGTATCTTCATTCCTATGTGGCTCATTCCCACATCATAGGTGTCCGGAAAACAGAAAGCAAACCGCAGTCCGACCTTTTCCCTGTCCTTTACCACCGAATTCAGCTCTCCGCCAATATATCTCGACGGATTATTCACCTTCAGCAGAATGCTCCCGATCTTTTTTTTCATCACCGCATTTTCAGCGCCCATTTATTGCAGTTCCTTTCAAAGTATTATAACCCATACACGCCCCATCACCGGACGCACTGTCACATTGCCGCACCGCCGCACTGCCGCTGCCGCTGCCGCCTATTTTCTCGCCTTTTTCCTCTCCACCTTGCTCTCATACATCCGACCGTCCGCCAGGCGGATAATATCGTCAATACCGCAGCCCGAGGAAAAGGCCTCACAGCAGAACCCGATACTTGCGGAAATTTCAAAGGGCTTCTCCGCCTTGTTTTCCTCCGCCAGCGCCTCGTTGAATTTCTCTATCCTCACAATGGCGTCAATGTAGTTGTATTCCCCAAGCCCGATAATGTAGAATTCGTCTCCCCCTGCCCTTACGCAAATTTCCGAGCTTCTTGCGATCTGCCCCGAGGCAGCCGCAACCGCCCTTATGCCGTAATCCCCCTCTGAATGCCCGTAAGTATCGTTAATGAATTTCAGCCCGTCCATATCTATTACAAAAACCAGCCAGCTGTCCCTGACCGTGGCATGAGCCGCCATTTCCTTGACCTTTCTTTCCATACCCCGCCTGTTGTAAAGCCCCGTCATGGCGTCACGCTCGGAGAAAGCCATAAGCTTGTTCTGTACCCTTATCATCTCCAGCGCATTGTTCACATTCCTTATCCAGTTTCGGAAAACTATCCCTATGCGGTTTTTCTGAGCAATATCGCACTGAAGCACCGAATACCCCATAGTGTTTGTCTTGAAGTGCATGGGAACAAAATAGAATACACAGGGATTCTCCCGCTCCTCATCAAACAGCTCGGGCAGCATAAGAGCGGTTTCAAACTCATGTCCATGCCCGTCGCCGACATACGAATTTTTATAATCCTCATCACATACTGCGTCCACACTGCGTATAACGTTTTTCATAACCTCGGGATAGCCCTTTTCCGTGCACATATCCGCATCCAGCCAGTTTTCCTCCAGACAAAGGTAATACCTGTAAAAAGGCTTTATAAGGTACGCCGAGCCGTTTATTTTCTTTAAGCAGTCCTCCACGCTCTCCGAGCCTGTGAAATTCTCGAACATATAGCTGTCCAGCAAACGGCTTATGTCCATGCTCTGCATTACCTCGGGGTCATTATGGTTGTGGTTCACATTGTACAGCGAGCTGCCCAGGCGCTGCTTAATATACCCCAGATTTTCGGGACAGCCGCAGCTCGAGCATATTTTAAGCCCTGTTTCGCCCTTTTCGGGAGCCAGTATCTCCGCCCCCGGCTCTATCTCACGGCGTATCATATTCACAGCCTCCGCCGCCGCCTTTGCTATCTCGGGCAGAAAGCTTGTTATGGTAATGTCGTTAATGGCGGATTCCGAGGTGGCGTCATACCCCGTAACAATAATATCCTCGGGTATCCTGAAGCCTCTGTCCGCAAGGCGGTTCGCAAGCCCTATGGCCATATGGTCGCTGGCGCAGATAACAGCCTCGGGCCGCTCTGCCTCGCCGCTTGCAATCTTATCCGCCAGAGCCTCTCCCCCCGTGTACCAGAAATCGCCGTAAAAAATATCATTGGGGTCAAGCTCCATTCCCCGCTTTTTGAGCATATCCTCATATCCGCCGACTCTCTGCTCTGAGACCGCATGCCCCTTCATCCCCGTAAGAAAATAAATTTTTCTGCAATTGTGCACATCCATTAAATGAGCGGTTATCACCGAAAAAGCCGAGCGGTCGTCGGTACATACCACAGGGTAATCCCCCAGAGGCATATCAAGGGAAATAACAGGCTTGCGGCATTTTTCCTTCAGCAGCGCCTCCACCATATCCCTTACCTCGGTCGTGTTGTTCTCAGTAAGGGAAATAGTCGCAACAACCACGCCGTCCAGCTTGTCGAAATTTATCATATTGTAAATATTGACCTCGCCGTCCAGATATTCCTTGTAAAAATGGCAGGTCTGAACAAGCGGAGTAAACACAGCGCAGTCATATCCGTATCTTCCGCACTGACTGAGCAGCCCGTCCATTACCCTCTGCTGATAGACCGCCTCGGGGTTCGCCACAATAAATCCCACAAGCTTACGCCTCATTTATAAAGCCTCCTTATATAGCAAAAATATAATCAACCCAACTGTTTTGTTTTACAGAAGCAAGAGGCAAGAATATAAGCGTTTATCTTAGCTTTTTGCTTTATAAAATATGTTTCTGTTCAGATAATTTTCATGAACTGTTGTAATACTGTAATATGCCAAAGTATTTCAGTCAGCCGTTATTATCGGGACAATAAGCCGAACTGTCGGCAATATTGCGGCAAAACAGCCAAGCAATACAGACAATATATACACCATATATTTTAATTTTACCAAAAAGATATTATTAAATAATGAACCTCTTGTTAATTCTGCATAAATTTCCCTCGGCTTGATCCCGAAAAATCATATAAAATCCTTAAACCAAACATCCCCCACCCTGAACTCTCTGCCGTCAAGATAATCCAGTATCCCATTGTCCCCCTTGAAATCAAATCTCAGCCTGTAGGAATACAAAGCCTGGGTCTTTACCCCGTATTCCCTGTTCACCCTGTTGCTGCCGTACTTTCCGTCACCCAAAAGAGGGCAGCCGATGTAAGCCATATGCGCCCTTATCTGATGAGTGCGCCCCGTAAGCAGCTCTATTTCCAGCAGACTTAGCTTTCCATTGGTTTTTAACACCCTGTACCTTGTAACAATGGTCTTGTTTGCAGCGGTCTTTTTGTCCGATACCGTAACCATGTTGGTCTTGCTGTCCTTGAATAAATAATGGGTCAGCGTAGCCTCTTTTTCAGGCGGCACACCTACCGTTATGCACAAATACCGCTTGTCTACCTCCCTGTCCTTTATCTTTTGATTGAGTATACGCAAAGCCTCCGCATTCTTCGCCGCAATAACGATCCCACCCGTGTTCCTGTCCAGCCTGTTGCACAGCGCAGGCACAAAACTGTTTTCACTCGCAGGGTCATATTCCCCCTTGTCGTATAAATACCGCAGCATTCGGTTAACAAGCGTATCCACACACCCCCTGTCGTCCTCATGCACCACAATACCGCACTTTTTATCCATCAGCAGAATATTTTCATCCTCATAGACCACATCAATATTCCCCGTGACCCTCATAAATTCATGCTCCGTGCTTTCCTCCCCGAAAAAGTCGTCCGGCAGATAAATTTCCAGCACGTCCCCCTCCCGAAGCCTCGTTGATATTTCGCACCGTTTCCTGTTCACCTTGATATTTTTCGTCCTTATCCCCTTGTATAAAGCGCTCTGAGGCAGCATGGGGGCAGCCTTTGAAATGAACTTATCCACCCTCTGCCCCGCGTCATTTAAATTAATAATATATCTTTTCATTTATCACATTCCTTAAAAATTCCGGTTGCCTGCCGTCAATTTCCTGCCTCCCTGGTTCCGACCCTCCTAATTATTTAAGCTCCAATCTAAAGCAGCTGAGCACCATTCTATACAGAAGGGAGCCAAGGGATAAACCACAAATAACCATATAAACACCGAGAAGCAGATATACACCTTTTCCTTGCCGCTGTATTCCCTGTTCACCGTATTCACCGCAATGACTGCGCCCACGCTCCCAAGAAAAAGAAACGCCACACCGGGTTTAACTCCCCTTTTTATTTCCCCAAAAGCCACTGCACTGCAAACAACCGTAATGGAAAGCCAAAAAATCGCAGTTGATATATAAAGATAGAACAATATCCAATACAGTAAACCAATAGAAGGAACAATAACCGTAAACCCTATCAGCATGATCATATTGGTTTTTTTAACTCTGTTCATTTTCATAATATCGCTGCTCCCTTCCTGCAAGCTGCAAATATTCCCCCCGAAAAGGAAAATAACTCATTTATACCGACGGCAGCCATACAACATCCGCAAACCGAATCACCGACCGGAATACAAGCGGATAAACCGCCAGCAGCCATATCATCCTCCAAAACACTATGTACACATTTTCCTTGCCGCCATATCCCCTGTTCACAGTCTTCACCGCAATTACACCGCCTATTACCCCCAAAAAAAGCTCTGTCGTTCCCGTATACTCATCATTCTTTATCTTATTGAAAACGAATTTTCCCATAACCGCCCCGGTAAGCAGCACTTCCGGCACCATTTTAAGATAAATACCCAATGCCAGATCATACAGTACCGCAAAGGGAAAAATTATCAGCCCCACATTCACAATAAGCCCCACAAACATCATAATATTAGCTTTGAACACCCTGTTCACCGCATTCGCCTCCTTATCGGCATCACTCCGGATCATTAACATACAGCGTATTGCTCACCGCCTTATATCCCCCGTCCACCCAAGCATAAAGGCAGACTTCATTGCACAATGCCTTTGCCGTATCAAGCTCCGGCGCCGCCCTGTCGCCGCTTGTCCCGAACATAAAAAGCGAATTGTGAATATCGCCGCTTTCACCGGATCTGAAACCGCACCAGCTTAAATTGCCGGGCTCGGTTCCGCTGCCCTCAAAGCTGTAAACTATCATATCATCTTCTATATAAATATTATATAAATAAGTATATCCCTCATATACGCTTAGATCTCTCTCACAGACAATGCTTTTTATAAACCCCGACCGCTCGTAAACCTCCACAGCCGCATTAACATTTCCCGGCAGATTATTTTTTATCTGCACCCTGTCACCGCTGCCTATCTGCGCCGTAACCATCTCCGGCGACCACATATCCTCGTCCTCATAACCGAAATACGCCAGCTCCTGCCCCCCGAAATCAATGCTGTAGCCCTCGTTTACCGTGTAGCATTTAGTTTTCCCCTCCGCCATATCCCCGAAAATATTCCATAGCAGTGAATAATTTCCTCCCATTCCGCTGTTCCCCGATATCTTTGACATATGTATATAAAAAGGCCCGCCCGAATCCGCTCCCGCAGCAAAGGAAGCACCCCCGACCCCAATAAGAATTATCCCGAATATCACAGTCAAAGCAGGCAGGCTTTTCCCGAAATAAGCGGAAAACGCTTCCTTTATCTCTCCTCCCTGCCTGTATATCCTCGCCAGTCTCACACCGTAAACTATCGACTTCACTCCGCCGTAAACCGCCGCTCCCGTCATAACAGCAAGTCCCAGAAGATACACTCCCAGCACTGCAGCAGCATTCCCCAGTCCCTCGCTCCCTATCAGGCTCACAGCTCCGCCCATCTCACCGGCAATCGTCATCACACATCCCCCAATGCCGAACAAAACGCTCACAATGCGGATAGTATTCTTTTCGCTCTTTTTTTTAAGGTCCGTAATTCTCACCCCTTTTCACAAACCGACTGCACACTGTCCTGCCTCATTATTAATTATTAATTATTAATTTTAAACCACTTCCTCCACCTCGTAGCATTTCAGATTCCCCCTGAAATACTCATGCACCGCCCTCTCTGCGAAATCCTCGAAATTCACCCTTATGCAGTAGCTGTTGTCCTCACAGACAGGCAGCTGCAAATTGGACATATTCCCCAGATATTTCGTCTTTTCCACCTGATCGTTCCCCTCGATAAATACCGCAAATCTGGCATAATCATATCTGAAATAGCTGTCCGCCCCGTCTTCCGACTTCCACTCTATCTTCGCCTTAACAAAGGGCATTCCCTCGCTCTCTCCCTTTTTCTTGGGCTCAAGCTCATACCCGTCGTTGAAAAGCTTCACAAATCCCGTCACATAGTTCCCCTGCATCTTCTCAAAAATAAGAATGACATACCCGCCCTCGTAAATAATAGGCTCGGAATATTTAAGCTTTAACGCCCGGCATTTCCCCCTGTATTTAAAGGCAATAGCGTCCCCCTTTGTCCACGGATTTTCAAAAGGTTCGGCACGCTCTATTTGCCTCGGCACGGGCTGCGGCTCGTCAAGGCTCTTCATAAGCTGTCCCACCGCCTTTTTGAATTTCATTTTCCCGAAAGGATTCCCCCTGTATTCACGGATAACATTCTCCGCCGAAAGATCCGCCTTTAACCTGAAATTCACAGTAAGCCTGCCGAAGCGGTGCATTGCCTGAGCAAGGCACAGCACTAAAAAGTCGTACCGCCCCGCACTTATATCGTCCTCCCGCCTTGAAAAAAACAGCTTCACCGCCTCGTCGTCATCAGCGCTGTATTTCAGACATTTTCCGTAATCCGCTCTTACGTCCGCAGCAAAAGTGCCCTCCAGAAATCTCTCATCATTAACAGCCATATCCGTCGGCCTCCTTTATACCGTTTATTATTCCCCCGCCAATTACCCTTTCGCCGCTGTACAGCGCACAGGTCTGCCCCGCCGCAGGGTTTTTCACAGGCTCGTCAAATTCCACCCTGTATATCCCCCGTTCATCGGGCGGATATATCACCCCGGGCTGCTCTGCCGAATTATATCTTATCTTTCCCGAAACCGCCATAGGCTCCGTCAGCTCCTCCCCCGAGATCATGTTAAATTCCCTCAGATAAACGCTTTTTGCCGTCAGCGCCCTTGCAGAAAGAGTGACCGTATTGTCACACGGATTTTTCCCCGTCACATAAACAGGCTGCCCGAAGGCCGCTCCCAAGCCCTTTCGCTGGCCTATGGTATATTTTATATACCCCGAATGCCTGCCCATTACCTCGCCCTCCTCGGAAATAAAATCCCCCTCTGCGGAGCTGTACCCCGAAAATCTCTCTATAAATCCCGCATAATCCCCCGTAGGCACAAAGCAAATATCCTGACTGTCAGGCTTGCGGGAATTTATCAGACCCTTTTTCGCTGCGATCTCCCTTATACGGACTTTCTCCGTTCCCCAAAGGGGAAAGACCGTGTGCTCCAGCTGATACTGCGTCATAAAGCAAAGCACATATGTCTGATCCTTTTTTTTATCCGCAGGGCGGATAAGCTGCCATTTCCCGTCAGCCTCACTTATCCCTGCGTAATGCCCCGTGGCAATAAGGTCAAAGCCCAGCAGCTCCGCCTGCCGCAGCATCATATCAAATTTTATGTGCCTGTTGCATTCAACGCAGGGGTTCGGTATCTCCCCTTTTATGTAGCTTTCCGCAAAGGGTCTCATTACCTTTTCACGGAACTGACCGGTAAAATTAAGGGTAATATGATCTATCCCTATCTTCCTGCAAACGCTCTTGGCGTCGCTTACATCATCAAGGGAGCAGCATCCTCTCTCAGCACTCTGACCTATATCGCCGTTATCATAAAGTCTCAGCGTGCAGCCCATGACCTCATACCCTTGCTCCTTCAGCATAAGCGCCGCCACCGAGCTGTCTACCCCTCCGCTCATACCCACAAGGACTTTTTTGCCCATCACCGTTTCCTCCCTTTGACAAATAAGGGTATCACGCTGACAATGAGCACAGGAACAGGGCTTCTCAAAAATTTATACAGCAGATAATACCCCTGCCACCCGGAAAACATTTTCCCGAAAGCAATAAGCAGCGCTATGACCGTGACCGCTCCCCCCCGAAGCAGGAACTGCGTCCGCAGCTTTGTTCTGCAAGGCACGAACAGTATCCGCAAGACCCTGTGTTCCCTGCTCTCTGTCCTCTCAAAAAATTTTCCCAGCCCCAGACACAGCAGAAACAATACAAACCCCGCCAGTACCTGCACCACCGCCTGCTGGACCTGTCCAAGCCTGAACCTGTTTATCACATACCCTATCAGACCGGGATATATCCCCCACCAGAAATAACCCGTCAGCGCTGTCGGCAGAATATCCCACAGATAAAAGACCTTGCCCCCGAAGCGGAAAAAGGGCAGCGGGAAATTCGCAAATATCAGCGTGCCGCTTTCGGTAACATTTTTTATCAGCGTGACCTTTTTTTCGCTGCCGTCCCCGCAGGCTTTGACATATTCCTGCCGCCTTGAGCCGTCCGCCTCAAATTCGGCGTTTCTTTTTTCAAAGCCCTCAAGGCTTATGTCCAACAGCCTTTCCGCCTCAAAAAACCTCTCGGGCCCCGCCATTCCCGATATTTTATATCCAAACTCAGGCATATTCAGCCTCACCCTTTTCCCTTGAAATTATTTTCAGAGCTTCCTCAAACCCCCGTGCCCGTATATGGCATATTCCCCGCAGCCTTTCAAAATCGTCAAAATGCCCGCTGTCCATACCCACCGTGTAAAAGCCGTTTTCGTAAGCAGTCCTTGCCGCATGAGGGGAATCCTCAAACACAGCCGTTTCCCCCGGGTCAGTCCCCAGCCGCCTTGCGCATTCGTAAAATATATCAGGGCTTTCCTTCCCCGACCCCACCTCGTCGGAGGTTATCAGAAATTCAAGGAATTCCCAAAAGCCGTTATTTTTAAGCACACCCTCCGCCAGATCCCTTTTGTTTGACGTGGCAGCGCACATTTTTATCCCCCTTTTCCTGCATTCCTCTGCGAACTCCAAAGCAAAGGGCATAAGCTTTACCTCATAAAAATACTTTTCACGGACAATCTCCGTTATCTCCGCCCCTATCTCGTCAACGCTTTCGGGCAGGGAAAATTTTTCCTTTAAATACTCGCAGGCAGACGTGAAATGCAGGCTTCTCATCGCCTCGGAAAATTCCCTGTTGTAAGCTATCCCACGCCTCTCCAGCAGTATCACATCCGACTCCGCCCATACCCCCATGCTGTCCGCCAAAGTTCCGTCTATATCAAAAATTATGCCCTTGATATTTTCCAAACCTCTCCGCCGCCTTTTTAGAAATTTCCCCGAAAATGCCGCCTAATCTGTCACCGTATATGTAAGGTCCTCCCATTTGAGCCTTACTCCTATGTCGGTTTCCTCGGGCAGCAAAGCCATCGCAATAAACAGCTCATTTCCCGAATCCTCTTTAAGCGTGGCATATTCCCCCTCTATCTTTGCCACCGTGTAAAATTTCGTTTCCATATTTCCACTCCGTTAATCAGACTTTCACACCAAAGGTACGCTGAAACTTAGGGGTTTACCGCTAACTTTCAAACTTTTCCACTCCGTTAATTCAAACTTTCACACCAAAGAAACGCTGAAACTTAGGGGTTGTTCCGCTGTGTTTCAAACCTTTACCTCCCGCTGATCTGTTGTTCGCACCAAAGAAACGCTGAAACTCAGGGAATTTCCGCTGACATTCAAGCTTTCATTCTTCCTCGCAAAGCTCCACCCATTCATCCGTCAGCTCACCCGACTGCCTTTTGAGTTCCTCATACTCTGCGCACTTTTCATTCATCAGCTTGAAATCCGCCGTGACCTCCGGAGAGATCATCTCTGCTGAAACCGCCTCCATTCGCTTTTCAAGCTCATCAATAAGCCGCTCCAGCTCCTTTATCCTGTTACGCCGCTGTGCCGCCGCAGCCCGCTGCTCCTTTGAACGGTAAGTGTTCTCCTTTTTTTCCTCCCGTTCCTCCCTCTCTTTCTCCTGCCTTACCGCCGCCTTTGCCGCTTCGACAGCCTCCGCACGGGACTTTTTCTTATCCAGATAACCCTCAAAGCCCCCCTCAAATTCCTCCACACTCATAGGGCTTATCTCGAAAATTCTCCCGCAGACCTTTTTGAGCAGATACCTGTCATGGGAAACCAGTATCACCGTTCCTGTGTATGCGTCCAGAGCCTCCTCCAGTACCTCCTTTGCGTCAATGTCCAGGTGGTTGGTCGGCTCGTCCATTATCAGCACATTCCCCCGCTCCAGCATCATCACCGCAAAGCTGAGCTTAGCCCGTTCGCCGCCGCTTATTACCCCCACTTTTTTGAACACATTCTCACCCGTCAGCAGCACCAGCCCCAGAAGACTTCTCACCTGCTGCTCGGTAAAGCCCGGGCGGCGGTCGTGTATCTCGTCAATGACCCTCTTGTTAAAATCCAGCAAAGAGCTTTCCTGATCGAAGTATGCTATTTTTATATTCTTGTTCCATTCTATCCTGCCGCCCCCCGCAGGCAGCTTTTTCTGAATGATCTTCAGCAGCGTGGATTTTCCCGTGCCGTTAGCCCCCACAATGCCTATCTTCTCCCCCCGCCTTACCGTAAAGGAAACGTTCTCCGCCAGCATTTTATCCCCCGGCGCAATGCAAACGTCCTTTACCGTCAGCACATCTTCGGGAGGCTCGTAATCATATTCAAAGCGTATCTTCGCTTTTTTATCGTATGTGACAGGCTTTTCCAGTATCTCCATGCTCTCCAGCTTCTTCACCCTGCTTTTAGCCATAGCGGATGTAGTCGCCCGAACAATGTTCCTGTCAACAAAATCCTGTAACTTCGCAATTTCCTCCTGCTGCGCCTCGTATTCCTTTACACGCCGCTCCAGGTCGGCAGCCTTCAGCTCGGTGAATTTGCTGTAATTCCCTTTCCACCGCCTGAGCTTCGTCCGCTCGATCTCGCATACGGAGGTGCACAGCTTATCCAGAAAATACCTGTCATGGGAAACTATCAGCAGCGCCCCCTTGTACCCCTGCAAATAATCCTCCAGCCACATTATCGTCTCAAAATCCAGATGATTTGTCGGCTCGTCCAGTATCAGCAGCGAGGGACTTTCCAGCAGCAGCTTGCACATGGCAAGACGGGTCTTTTCCCCGCCGCTCAGCGTCGAAATTACCCTGTCGTAATACTCCGCCCCAAAGCCCATGCCGCTGAGCACCGTTTTTATCTTAACGTCTATAAGATAGCCGTCATTCCCCTCAAACCAGGCGGTCAGGCGGTCATATTCGGCACTTACCTCATGAAGCTTCTCCTCGTCCCCGTGAATTTCCGGCCGGGACATTTCCTTTTCCAGCTCCCGCAGCCGCTCCTGCGCCTCGAGCTGCGTCTTAAATACCGACCGCATTTCCTCCATTACTTCCGACTGCCTGTCCAGCCCCGAATTCTGCTCCAGATAGCCTATCGTGGCGCTTTTCGTTACCGCCAGCCTCGGTATATTCGGCTCGGGCAGACTTTCGTATTCCTCACTGCCCGTGATTATTTTAAGCAGCGTGGATTTTCCGCAGCCGTTAAGCCCCACCAGCCCTATCCTGTCGCTGTCCTCTATCGTCAGAGACACATGGTCCAGCACGGTTTTGCCATTGTATATTTTTGAAATATTTTCCATTGATAATATCATAAATTATTCCTCGACAGCTTAATATTTTGTTAACATTTCACAAATTACACTCATACATTATTATTCTAACACATTTCAAAAAAAATTTCAACAGTTATGGGAATAATTTTCTCAGAATCAAGAAAAAAATAAGACGGGATCAACCATACTCTAAGCTTCGGGAAATCTTCAATTTTCTGCGATTCACGTCATTTCGGGAAAAACGCCCGATAGCATCACCTCCCGCAAAAATATTATTCACAAAAAATTTACATTCCGCCATACCCCGCCCGCACGCTTTTCTGCTCCGGACATTCTTCGGAAAAGCATCTGCTGCCTTGCCGACCCAAACATTTCCGGTTAAAATAATTATATCACACATTATCTTGTTTGTCAATAGCTTTATGCAATATATTATGTGCATTCAGCAAATTTGTATGCTTGCACAATTTTTGACGTCAAACTTATACGATTTGCACTAAGCAAGGTAAATCTATTAAAAGCTAAAGAGCCATTTAAACATACGTCTAAAAAAATCCGCTGTAAATTTTCAAAAAAATATTGCAACTTTTCCCAAAATATAGTATAATGGAAATAGTATCAAGAATAAATTCGGAGGCAATGGCAGAAAACTGCCTCAGAAAACTGCCTCATAAAAATGCCTCATAAAGGATAACAGCATATGAAAATATACTTCACCCGCCACGGCGAGACCGAATGGAACAGCCGCAATATAATCTGCGGCATTACCGATATAGACCTGTCCCCCAAGGGCGAAAAGCAAGCGGAATACCTCGGGGAGCGCATAAAATCTGAGCGCCACCAAATTGCCCGTATAATAACCTCTCCCATGAAAAGGGCAGTGCACACCTCGGAAATTATTTCGGGAATAACGGGGATACCCGTCACCCACACCGAAAATGCCCTGCGTGAATGGGATTACGGGACATACGAGGGCAAGCCCCGTGATGTGCCGGGGTTTAAGGAAAACAAGCTCGAATTCGGCTGCCGTATGCCCGGAGGCGAATCGGTTTTCGACGTGGTAAACAGGGTCTACGGCTTTCTTGACGAATGCCCCGGAAGATACGGCGGGGAAAATATCCTGCTTGTCTGCCACGGAGGGGTGTGCAGGGTAATAGAGACCTATTACAGGGATATGACCCGCAAGGAATTTTCCGAATTTTTTATGGGCAACTGCGAACTGCGGAGCTTCAGTCCGACCCTTTGTTAATTAAACAACCGCTGTAATACAGCACCCGATACAAAATTCACAATAAAGGAGTTTAAAAAAATGAAACAATCACTCAACGGCACATGGAGGCTTTTCCCTGCGGACAGCTCGGGGCGTTACGACATTCCTGCGGAGGTTCCCGGAACGCTCTGCGGAGCCATGATAAAGGAAAAAATGCTTGACAATCCCTACTATCGGGAAAATGAGCTTACCGCCGCCGAAATAAGCCGTGACAGCTGCGTTTTCGACCGCCGCTTTGACCTTGACGAGGAAATAATAGGCTCGGATAAGATACTGCTTAAATTCTACGGCGTCGACACCCTCTCCGAGATCATTTTAAACGGCATTTCCGTGGGCAACACCGACAATATGCACCGTGAATATGTCTTTGACGTTACCGATATCATCCGCCCCACAGACAACCGCCTTATGGTTGCCATAATGTCCCCCACTTTGTTCATTGAGGAACGGAACGCCTCCGACCCTCTCTGGGGCGTGTCCTCCACTATGGCGGGCTATCCCCATATCCGCAAGGCTCATTATATGTTCGGCTGGGACTGGGGTCCGAAGCTCCCCGATATGGGCATATGGCGTGATGTGGAGCTTATCGGCGTTAAGGGCGGGCTTATTGACAGCCTCTATGCTGTGCAGGATCACAGCGCTGTGCAAGTTCACAGCACGGTTTCCGAGGGAACAGTGGATATCGACCTTGAAATAGTCCTGTCGGACATTTCCGATAAAATGCTCAAAGTAAACGTGATTCTTACAGACCCCGACGGCAATGCAAGCATTGTCACCGAAAGCTTTGCATATGAGGAAAAGAAAAAACACGTTTCCTTTAAAATAGAAAACCCCCGTCTGTGGTATCCGAGGGGCTACGGCGAACAGCCTCTGTATAACATCAAAGCAGTGCTTATAAACGAGGACACCGAGGAAGAATGCCACAGCCGTGAGATGAACATCGGTCTCAGAACAGTGAGCGTTTCCCGTGGATCTCTTGAAGCTATGGGCGAGACGGGAGAGGAATTTGCCTTTATCGTCAACGGTATAAAAATATTTGCCATGGGCGCTAACTATGTCCCCGAAAATCAGCTTATCGGGAAACGCAGCAGAAGCAAGACCGAAAGGCTTTTAAAGCAGTGCTGTCTTGCCAACTTCAATATGATAAGAGTATGGGGCGGCGGCTTCTATCCCGACGATCATTTCTATGACCTTTGCGACCAGATGGGTTTGCTGGTATGGCAGGACTTTATGTTTGCCTGCTCGGTCTACAAGGCGGACAGGGATTTCTGCGAGACGGTAAAGCGTGAAGTGATCGACAATGTAAAGCGGATAAGGAACCACCCCTGCCTTGCCCTTTGGTGCGGCAACAACGAGATAGAGTCCATGTGGCAGTACTGGGGCATAGACGCCCCCCCCGAATACAAAAAGGACTATCTGCGGCTTTTCGAGGTGCTTATCCCGAAGGTGCTCCATTTCTATGACCCCGTTACATTCTACTGGCCGTCCTCTCCCTCCTCGGGAGGCAGCTTTGCCGACAGCGGCAGCCTTGAAAAGGGCGACGCTCACTACTGGGCTGTATGGCATGACCTGAAACCCTTTGAGGAATATTACAATTACAAATTCCGCTTCTGCTCCGAATTCGGCTTTGAGTCGCTGCCCTCCATGAAAACCGTACGCACCTTTGCGGAAAAAGGCGATCTTAACCTTTGCAGCCCTGTAATGGAGCTTCACCAGAAATGCGAACGGGGCACGGAGAAGATCATGTATTACCTTGCCCAGATGTGCCACTATCCCTACAGCTTTGAGGGCCTCATCTATGCCACACAGCTGGTGCAGGCGGACGCTGTAAGGCTCAATGTGGAGAATATGCGCCGCAGCCGTGGGGTCTGCATGGGCTCTCTCTACTGGCAGGTGAACGACTCTAACCCTGTTATCTCCTGGTCGTCCATAGACTTTTTCCACCGCTGGAAAGCCCTGCACTACAAGGCTAAGCACTTCTATGCCCCCGCACTTCTTTCCTGCGACGGGCAGGACCCCGATAAGCTGAAGCTGAATATCTCCTCCGAGCGCACCGACGAATTTACGGGAAGCATTCGCTGGCGCAGCCGTGACGCTTACGGAAAGGTGCTTGCCCAGGGGTCGGAGGATATCACCGTGTCTCCCCTGTCGGCTGACTTTTACATGACCCTTACCCCGGAGGAAACAAAAATATCCCCCGATATGCGTGACAAAGCTTATATCGAGTATTCACTCATAGAAAAGGGCATTCGCCTGAGCGGCGGCACTTATATGTTCTGCGTGCCCAAAAAATTCCGCTTTAAGAATCCGAAGCTGTCCTTTACCGTTTTTGAAGCGGGTAACAAGTTTAAGATAGAGACCGCCTCGGACGCCTTTGCCAAGGGAGTTTTCCTTGATCTTAAGGACGGCGACTGCCTGTTCTCGGATAACTGGTTCGATCTTCACGGAGAAACGAAAAATATCTATGTCAGCAAAGCAAATCTACCTGCGGGGATAACCAAGGACGAGTTCGCCGAAAATCTCACGATGACCTCCTATTTTGAGGCTTTGGGACTTTATGATGAGGATGAAAAGGATGATCCTGAGATAAACGCCGAAATAATCTAATAGAGGCTAGAGGTTAGAGGGCTGGGTGCTAGATTTTTTAAGATGATATTCACACCGACAGATTTCGATAAATTTTACCGAAGAAAGGAATTTTCAATGGAAACCGAGAAAGATATAAATGCTCTTAAAGAGCGATTCATAGCCATTTACAAGGAAAACATCAAGCGGGAGGGGGCGGACAAGCTGCTGGATTATCTTCTGAGCAGCAAAAGCGACTTTTTCACCGCCCCTGCCAGCACCCGTTATCACGGTTCATATGCGGGGGGGCTGCTGGAGCACAGCCTTAATGTATATGACTGCCTTGCCGACTACCTTGCCCGCCCCCGTGTAAAGGAGCTTTACGGGCTGACTGCGGACAGCGAGACCACTGCGGTCATTTCCCTGCTTCACGACATTTGCAAGGTGAATTTTTATAAGACCGACTACCGAAACGCCAAAAACGAACAGGGCGTATGGGAGAAAGTCCCCTACTACGCCATTGAAGATCAGCTCCCTTACGGTCACGGTGAAAAGTCGGTGTACATAATCACGGGCTTTATGCGTCTCTCCCGTGAGGAGGCCTTTGCCATACGCTTTCATATGGGCTTTTCGGGCACGGAGGATGTAAGTCTTGTGGGCAGGGCTTTTGAGAAATTCCCCCTTGCCTACGCCCTCCATGCTGCGGATATGGAAGCAAGCTATTTTCTTGAAAGGTGATTCTTATGCGCTTCACTCCGAAATATACTTCTGCCTCCCTGCACTTTTTACCTGATTTCAGAACAGAAACTTAGCTTATATATCCTTATCCGAATAATAATCCAGCAGCAGACGCACCATTCTGCCGTAGCTTTTCTTGCCGTCGGAAACGCCGTTTGCTTTAAGAGTGGTTTCCATTGCCCTTTCCGAAACGGCGCTGACGGTCTCGGTGGGAATGACCGCCTTTTCCTCGATTTTTTCCTTTACCTCCACCGACACAAAAATGTTATCGTCATATACAACCGGCGCTATCATTCGTCTGAGTCTTGCTGCCTCATCGGGAGCGGCGTTTTTCGACACCTCGGAGAAAAGATAATTCATAGCCGATAAACACCCGCTGTACCTTACCTCGGGGCTGTCGGATTCCATACAGGCACGGTAGGCTATAAAGCAGGCCTCATCCTCCCTTATGAAGCCCTTGACATGGCTGAGCTCGTGCATTACCGTGCAAGGCACACGGGCAGGGGCAAGATTTGCATTGTAATTCGCCTCCAGACTGAACGGAAAATATATCCCCTGAAGATCAAGCTGGGTCATAAACCCCGAAAACATTATCCTCTTGGGCTCAGGGTAAATGCCCGCAAGCTGGGGGTATTCATCGCTTAAACGGTTCATGGCAATTTCCGCCAGCTCCCCCATATTTTCGGGGACTATCATTTTTCCCTCATCATCTCTTGCGACCTGCTCCGAAAGCTCGTTGACGTTTTCTATGACCATTTCGCAGACAGCGATAACATCCTCCACGGGATACCTGCCGTCGCCGCCGCAAAGGTAACGTTCGGAAAATTCGGTGGTGTGATAAAGGGTAAAGCAGCCCAGCGTTTCGGTGACAAAAATGAAGATCAGCACCCATGCGTAAAAGATACCCGCCCTCTTTGCCGTGCGCCTGCTTTTTTTCACGGCTGCGGAAATGAAGATAACAGGGGCTGCAATAAGCAAAGCGATCCCAATGATTATCATTACCTCCCCCGCCGAAAAGGGCAGTATCCCCGTGACCGTTGATATGACCGAGGCTGTCGGCGAATATATGTACAAGGCGTAAAAATCGGTGAGACCGGTGCTAAGCCATGAGATTATGTTGGCAACTATCATAAGTGCAGCGGTTACTGCCATGGCGAGCAGATTTTTGCTTATGCTTATTTTTTTCCTTTTTACGGTTTCTTCCCTGACCGGTGCGGAGATCGGCATATTTTTCAAGCTCCTTTACTTAATTTTATACACCCAAAATACATTGACACTTATGGGATCCCTATAACCTTCAAACTTACATCTTCCTGACATTATTAAATTCGGAGCAAAGAGCGTTCTTATATTTACCCCAAAAACGGAGGCGCCATATGATAAATATTCCGAAATTCTATGATATTCACCGAGAAAGTTTCACGGAAAAATATGCAGAATGGGAAAGCTTTTTCAGAAAAGCCCCGTGGCGGATAAAGGCGCTGAAAATTTTCGGAAAGCTGTCCACGGGGGCGGTTTACATTGCCTATATCCTGCTGACAGCTTATGTTATAATGTCCGACATAAGCCTCCTGCTGCGGACAGTTACCGTTCCCGGGGCGATCTTCACCGTCACCACCCTTGTGCGCAAAGGGATAAACGCCCCACGCCCCTATGAATACGGCGGCTCTCCAATCACACCTTTAGTGCCCAAATCCACCAAAAGAAATTCCTGCCCCAGCCGCCACACCGCCTGCGCATTCGCCATAGCCCTGGCGGCGCTGTACGTGAACACCCCCGCAGGGATAGCCCTTACAATATTGGCGGCGCTTATCGGCATATCCCGCCCGGTAATGGGCGTGCATTATCCTTTTGATGTTGTATTCGGGGCGGCAATTGCCATTGTTATCGGGATTATCGGGTTTTGGATAATTCCGTAAAAAGCTATTCCCTTAAAATAAAAATGGGTATGGGGGGACAGTTGGGACGGTTGGAAAAGTCGACGGTTATTACCGTAAATTCGCCGCTGTCAACGGTTTTCACAAATTCCAGCAGGGCGTTTTTTTCCTCAAACCCCGTGTCCCTGCCGTAATAAAGTATCATGGAAATAAGTCCGCCCGGTTTTATCAGGGTAAGGGCTTTTTTTACGGCGGCAATGCTGCTGCGGGTCTCGGTATGTACGGTATGATCGCCCCCGGGCAGCCAGCCGAAATTAAAGGTAATGCAGGAGACCGTTCCCGCCTCTGCATACTCATCCATATACTCATGGCTTTCAAGATGTACCTCCGCCCTTTTGTCAAGCCCCTTTTCACGCAGCAGGGCAAGAGTATTGTCCACTGCCTGCTGCTGCACGTCAAAGGCGATAACGTGCCCCGTGTACCCTGCAAGCTCTGCCAGAAAGACCGTATCATTGCCGTTTCCCGCTGTGGCGTCAATGCACAGGTCGCCCTCCCTCACTTTTTCGGCTATGACCGCCTTTGCTATCTCCAAAGCGCTGAACTTTTTGCGCATATTTTTATTGCCCCTTTTCTTTTTGATACATTTGCTGCTTCCATTATTATAACATATATTTTCCAACATTGCAACAGGTAATTTAATGCAAAAGCGTCCCCCGGGCAGGAGAACCCGAGGAACGCTGTTTTGTTTTTTTATCTTTTTCCGTTTTGTTGTTATCTTTATCTTTTGTTACGGGAAATTTCCCGGAAACATATCAGCTGATCTGGTTGGTGCTTACGCCCTTAAGCCCTTGGTTGAGCTTATCCTGATCATAATTCTGAGGCAGCAGCATATAAACCGTACCGTAGGTGGGATAGGTTATAGGCTGGATTATGTCGGTATCGGTTCTCTTGGGGGGCTGAGTGGAGTACATGGTGTAATACTCGTAAATGCCTGTGTCCTTCATAATAGCGTCATTTCTCTTAATGGCATTGCAGTTTGCGGGAACGAGCATATACTTCAGTACGCCTGTGCTGGGATTGTAGAAAGACTCGATCACATCTGTAGCGTCGATCTTTGCAGGTCTTACCGTAGTAACGGTGTAGTAATTGGATGTCTGGGTAGCAAGGTCCTTGTTCTTATACTCTGTTGCGGTTACGGTGTCATAACCGTAAGGCAGGAGCATATATCTTGTTGTTACCTTGGAATCAATTACCTTTGTCCAGCTGTCAACATAATCAAGAGATGTTTTCTTTGCGGGCTGGGTGTTATAAATGGTGTAATAGTCATACTGTCCTGTATAGGCTGCTTTTACATCATTATATCTTGCCTCATCGTAATTTTCGGGAACAAGAACATAATAGGTAACATAAGCGTTGTTTACCACAGCAGTGAAGCTGAGTATCTTATCGGTACTTGCCTTCTGGGCGGGCTGTGTAATGGAAGCTGCATAATAGCCGCCTGCAACAGAGCCCGAGTCGGCTGCGATAATTCTTTCCAGTCTTGCAGTATCATAGTTTACGGGAAGAAGAATATATCTGGTCTGTGATCTGTAGTTTACGGTAGATATCCAGGACTGAACAGTATCGTCGGGACGGTATCTGCCGGAAGAGGGGTCAACATTGTAAACAGTCCAGTACTGGAACTGCTTTGTATAGGATGCTACAGCAGTGTTGAGGGAAGGTGCGTCATAGTTTGCGGGAACAAGAACATATCTTGTTACCTCTGTGCTGTTAACAACAGCCTTGAAGTTCTCAATTCTGTCGGTTGCTGCGATCTTAGCCGCAGGAGATTCCTCGTAAACGGTGTAGTACTCGTAGCTGTTAGCATCCTTGGCAATGGCGGTGTTTACCTTAGCCATATCATAGCCGTAGGGCACGAGCATATACTTATATCTGTTGGTCTTTTTGTCGACCCACTGATAGATCTGATCGTTGTATGCAACCTTGTTCATAACAACGTCGGAAACCATATAATAAGCAGAACCGGAAATCGTTATGGGAATAGTCTTCTTTAACGAGGGATCGTCCTTATGAGTGATCACAAGGTTAGTGGAACCTGCCTTGAGGCCTGTAATGGTAAGAGTGCAGTAGAGGTTGTTCCATGTGCCCTCCTGTACCTTTGCCACAGTAGAGTCGGAGAATGAATAGTTAAGCGCATTGTTCCTGTCGCTGTAAACCATAAGGGACACAGGAGTGTCAAGCTTGGTGGACAGAGATGTCTGGCTTACCTCGATCACGGACTTTGATGTGGATTTAACCGTAACATTGATAGAAACATTTACATCGGGGTAATTGGTAAGTATGATCTTTACAGTGGCAGAACCTGCCTTTTTGCCTGTAAGCTTCAGGCGGATGTCGTCATCCTTCCAGGGCTTTACCCAGCTTGCGGAAACAATGCTTGTATTGCTGGAAGAAGCCTTGATCCCGTGGGAACCCTTTGCCCTTACCGTTACATATTTGTAAGAGCCTTCGTCAACGGTAACGTTCTTTGAGCTTAGGGAAAGCTTGCCGCCTACGACTTTAATGGCGCAGGTGAGCCTTGAACCGTCAACATCGGCATAAATGTTTGCGCTTCCCACTTTTTTGCCCACTACCTTGCCCGCACTTGAAACGGTGGCAACACTGCTGTCCGAGCTGGACCATGTTACCTTCGAGCTTGTGCCCGAAACGGAAAGGGTGGTGGAATAGCCCTTGGTAAGCGTATAGCTTGTTCTGTTAAGTGTGGCAGCCGAGGCGTCCGCTGCGGGTATGCTTATAAGTGTAAGCGCCATGAGCAGAGCCAGCAGAATCGAAACTGCCGCCTTGACATTTGATTTTACTCTTGTCATCTTGTTTTCCTCCTTGAATTATTTTGCAAGACTTCTTACGAAATCTTTGGGAAAGGATCGCCTTTCCAAATTTTTATTTCTCAAAAGCAGATTTCTGCCTTATATAAATTTTAACATTTATTTGGTGAAATGTCAATAAAAAAAGTGCTATAATATAATGACAAAAGGGCTACATTTGGTAACAAAACGGTTACAAAGGTAACAAATCCGTTACAAAAAGACGTTTTCCGGAGATTTTTTTGAAATTTTAAAAAAAAGCGGTTTACGTTAACCGAAAATTAATTTTTTATTTATTATGTATAAAACAAGCAAATTTACCGTAACGCAACCGAATGAAATGATTTTGAAATATTAAATCGTTAAACCGTTTCAAAATTCATCGTTGTAAATTGCTAACACTCACTATAAACCGAAAAGGAACGAATAAAATATGAAAGCACATATCAGAAATGAATTTACCGGAAAAATGCTGATCTACGGCACAGGTGACAAAACAGGGCAGTTGGAAGCAATTTGCCTCGGGTCGGGCGTGCAGGCGGTAAAGCTTGGGGATAATGCATTGACGGAAAAGGTCGGCACTCTGGCAATGCGTGAAGCAGGTAATTTTCCGGGCAGTGCGCCACAAGTCAGTGCGCCAGCAGGCATTACACCGCAAGGCAATGCGCCAAAGGAATGCGTGATATTCTGCGGCATGGGCGAAAAGAAGCTTGACCGCATTTTAAAGGCGATACGCCAAAATATTCCCGGCGGTATCCCCTTAAAAGCAGTGCTGACGGCGGCTAACAGCAAAATGACCCTTGAAGAGCTGCTGGGCGAGCTGCAAAGGGAGCATGAACGTTTGGAAAAAAAGTAAGCTTTTAACATCTGCCGCAATTTATTGTAACAAAAAATTAGCAAATTCTTTTTGTAAAAATGGTATAATGAAACGGGGTAAAAATCTAACCTCTTACCTCTGACATCTAACCTCTGAAAGGACACTTAAAAATGTATAAATACGAAACTCATATGCACACCGCCGAGGCAAGCGCCTGCGCCCAGTCGGGCGGGGCGGAAATGGCGGATAAATACAAGGCGGAGGGCTACACGGGAATGATCGTTACCGACCATTTCTTTAACGGCAACAGCGCTGTCCCCCGTGACCTGCCCTGGGCGGAGCGGATAGAGCTTTTCTGCAAAGGGTATGAGCACGCCTTTGAGCGTGGGAAGCAAATTGGGCTGGACGTTTTCTTCGGCTTCGAGTACGGAGACGGCGGCTCGGATTTTCTTGTATACGGGCTGGACAAGGCATGGCTTATCGAAAACGACTTTATCCTTGATATGGAGCTGACCCGCTTTCTGGAGTATGCCCGCTCCTGCGGAGGGTTGGTCGTGCAGGCGCACCCTTTCAGGGACTATGAATACATACGCTCCACCACCCATGCTCCCCATTTTGTGGACGCCGTTGAAACGGTGAATATGTCCAACAAGCCCGAATTCAACAAACGGGCGGAAATTTATGCGGGCTGGTACAATCTCCCACGCACAGGAGGCTCGGACTCCCACAACACCACCTTCCGCTGGTACGGCGGAGGTGTGCTTTCGGAGCGTAAATTCGAGAGCGCTCTTGATTATGCAAAGGCCGCTGCCAAAGGAGAGATCACTCTTATTGAGCAGAGTGCGGACGCTTCGGGAATGAATGTGTAGGTGTGTTTCAGTACACCGCCGGGCGTGCTTGCCGGTCAAAAATACATATCCGCAAAATACGTGAGCTTAACGATAACTGTGCAAGCACAGAGCAAATTGCATTTTTACATCTTAAATTGTTAAAGCAGGAGGCTTTTTCCATACATTGCGGAAAAAGTCTCCGTTTGGTGCTTAAAGCCGTTCACCCTGCTTGATTGAAGCGCTGCGTATTCGACGGCACGGCGGCTTTTATGCAGTGAACACTTATCCCGATCTTAAATATCACCCCTTTCTCAAAATTATTTCTTGACAAATCAATATTTTTGGTGTATAATATTGATACAGTGGACGGCAAGAGAAAATGCCCACCGTATCTTTGCTTATGTAGTCGGGGCTATGTGGAAATTCACCCGACTACATTGCAAGCTTTAAGAACTGTGTCCGACAGGCATTCGACAGCCTTGGCAAACACTAAATTAAATGCACCGATTATGTCAAACTGCCTTTATCGGCAAACCGAATATTTCGGAGCTGTACCGTGAAAAGCCCTTGACCGTTAGTCCCCTATATTCGGGGATTTTTTTATTCCCTTTCAATTGTCAACTCTCACGTTTTTCCTAATTTCGGGAAATGTCGCCGAAAATTTTAACGAAATAAAAATTTTTTGTCAGCCCTTGACAACCGCCTCTCTTCGTTATATACTTATATTATAGGGTAAATTTTACAGCGTTTTTACGGTATAAACCGTGAAAATCAATGAACATAAAATTTACACAAATTTTTATTTAAGTTTGCTTAATATTTACAATAAATTCACAAAATATAATACGAGAGGAGGGAACATTTCCCGGAAAACAATTTTGGAAATATCCGAACGTGAAGCAGCCAATGGTGTTGCAAAGCGCAAGCGCCCGGGTGCGGCTGCCCAATGATACCGAGGAAATGTTCAAAGAAATTATGAAAAAGCTTTTGGAAAATCTCTATTACGTAGGGGCGGCAAACCCCGACCTGCGAATATTCGATATAATAATCCCCGCCGACCGGGGCACTACATACAATGCTTATCTGCTGCGTGGAGAGAAAACCGCCCTTATTGAAACGGTTCAGGACAGCTTTGCTCCCACGCTGCTGGAAAATATCCGTCAGGTCTGCGATCCCGCAGAGGTGGACTATATCATCTGCAACCACACCGAGCCCGACCACAGCGGGGCTTTGGCGGAGATACTCAAAAGCTGCCCCAATGCTGTTGTTTACGGTTCTTTTGCAGCTGTAAAGAATCTGAAGAATATTCTCAATACAGAGTTCAAGAGCGTTGCAGCCCGCAACAAGACTTCACTTGATCTGGGCGGATATACTCTGGAGTTTATTTCTGCGCCGAACCTCCACTGGCCCGATTCCATGTTTACATATTGTCCCGAGCTTAAAACCGTGTTTACCTGCGATTTTCTGGGGGCGCACTTCAGCGGAGCGGTCACGGATGAGGAAATTACAGATGTATCGGGATATGACGAGGAACTGGCAAAGTATAACAAGTACATATTCGGTCCTTTCGGCGAGGCTGTAAAAAGCGGTGCGCAAATTCTGAGGGGACTGGATATACAAATGGCGTGCCCGTCCCACGGTCCTGTACTGAAGTCAATGCTTCAAAGCGTTATCGACCGGTATGACAAGTGGGCGGACAGCGCAGCAGTACCGGGCAAAATCGCTGTTTTCTACGTTTCCGCCTACGGTTACACCAAGGCAATGGCAGAGGCTCTGGCGAGAGGCGCAGAGAAAGGCGGCGCCGAGGTTTGCCTTTACAATGTTACGGAAACCGCCCCGGAAGTACTGGCGGAGGCTGTGGAAACCTCGTCGGGATATATGTTCGGCTCGCCTACCCTTAACCGTGACGCACTGCCGCCGATCCGGAATGTGATGAACATGATAAGCGCTGTGTCATGCAGAGGCAGAAAAGCCTTTATCTTCGGCTCTTACGGCTGGAGCGGAGAGGCCTGCGGCAGCCTCGCACAAAGAGCCGGCGAACTGGGGCTGAAAATATTCGGAGAGCCTGCAAAAATATGCTTCAAGCCTACAGCAGAGGATATTGCCAATCTTGAGAAAACAGGCGAGGAGTTTGCAGCGGCAGAATAATTGCCGGGCGCAACAAATGTCCGTGTGCAGCGGCGCAATTATGCAATTGTGCAAATTGTACAGCTGTGGAGCTGTTCAGATGTGCAATATGCAATAATATAATTTTTCTTTGGATATCCTTTCATTATTATAAGAAAACACCGCAATATTTTTGCTTAATATCAATAGCTATAGCAATCGGCAACAGAATAAACCTTTACAAATATTTCAAAACCGCTTGCTGTATCTGTTCGTTTTGATTGAGCGGACAGATTTTTCCCCTATAATTCAACATTTTTGCAAAACGGTATTTCTGCAAAATATAAGTTTTTCATGCAAGGTGATATATCTGCCTGCAATGTTTGTGAAAAATCAACGGAAATATCTGACCGTGAAAGGCATATTTTGACTTCGTAACCGAATTGTTATTTTTTGCGGAAAAATGTTGCCGTTTTGTTGTTGAAAAATCGGGGGAAATGTGGTATAATAATATTATCTGAATTAATAAGGAATGTGTGACATTGGTATTCTCCGATATTTTTTTCCTGTTTGAGTTTCTGCCTCTTTTTCTTGTATGTTATTTTGCGGCAAGCAAGACCCCTGCCAAAAATATTGTTCTCATTTGCTTTTCCCTTTTTTTCTATTCCTGGGGAGAGCCTGTTTGGGTATGCCTGCTGCTTTTCAGCTCGGTTTTTGACTATTTCAACGGGCGTTTCATTGCAGAGCATAAGGACGAAAAAAAAGCCGTGCTCGGTGTTATTGCGTCATGCACGGTAAATCTTTCCATTCTGGCGGTCTTTAAATACAGCGGTATGCTCGTTACGGGGATAAACGGGCTTTTTTCCCTGTCGCTGCCCGTGCCCGGTTTTCATATGCCCATAGGAATTTCCTTCTACACTTTTCAGTCCATAACGTATGTGGTGGACGTTTACAGGGGACAGGCCCGTGCCCAGAAAAATTATCTCGGCTATCTGCTGTATTTGTCTATGTTTTTCCAGCTGGTGGCGGGACCTATTGTGCGATACAGCGCCGTTTCCAGGGAGATAGAGAACCGCTCGGTAATGATCGCCGAATTCAGCGACGGTATCACACGGCTGATAATGGGTCTCGGAAAAAAAGTGCTCCTTGCAAATTCCATTGGCTCTATTGCAGATGAACTGCTGGGCTTTGAGGGTATGCCCTCATCTGTTCTGGCGGCGTGGGCGGGGGTAATACTTTACTCGCTTCAGATCTATTTTGACTTTTCGGGATATTCGGATATGGCTATCGGCATGGGGCTTATGTGCGGCTTCCACTTCCCCGAAAATTTCAACTATCCGTATGTTTCCCGCTCTGCAACAGAGTTCTGGCGCAGGTGGCATATTTCTCTGGGCAGCTTTTTCCGTGACTATCTCTATATTCCCTTGGGGGGCAACCGCAGACACCAGCTGCTTAATCTGACAATAGTCTGGTTTTGCACAGGGCTATGGCACGGGGCAAGCACCAACTTTATCCTTTGGGGGCTGTATTTCGGGGTTCTGCTGATAATCGAAAAGAAATTTCTGCTCAAGGTTCTGGATGAGCTGCCGAAATTTGTGGGACACTTATACCTTATCATTGCGGTGATATTCGGGTGGATGATATTCTATTTTACGGATATGTCCCGCATGGGGGCTTGCTTCGGCGCTATGTTCGGCAAGGACGGGACGGAGCTTACCGACCTGCTTACCCAGTCAAAGCTCCAGGGCAGCCTTTGGCTGATCATGGCGGCGATTATCCTTTGCACACCTGTTTACAGGGCGGTTTCCGATTTCGGTCACCGTGTTGCAAAAAATACCAAGGGCGGCTTTGTAATTGTCAGTGCTGTGAAAATGATCTTCCTTCTGGGGATACTTTTGCTTTCCTTCGCTTCCCTTGCCGCAGGAAATTACAACGCTTTCCTGTACACACGTTTCTGACGGTCATATTTTAAATGCAAAAATTCACAGAAAATATTTCATTATATAATTGTTAACCGACATATTTCCGGACAGAATATTAACAAAGCAAATTTTAATGGATAAAATTTTCGGTGAAACAAAAAAAATTCGGATAATTTTGCAATTTTGTTCATATAAAGGAATGTTCTACTATGAAAAAAAGCAGAAAAAGAATACTTGCTGAAAGAGAACGGGCAGCGGAAAAGCTCTACCAGAAACGCCATGCTGTTTATCAACGGGTGTGGATAGTGCTGTTCCTGTCGGTTGTTTTCTTTACGGGGCTTTGCCTTGCTCTGCTGAACCGCCCCACCGTTTCCGAAAGAGAAAACAGGGAACTGACCGAAAAGCCCGAGCTTACGGTCCAGAACTACATCAGCGGAGAATTTTCCGAGCAGTACACTAAATTTTTTTCCGACACAGTTCCTTTCAGAGATGCCCTGCTTAACCTTTCCTCTGCCTTTAACAAACTGAAAGGCATTGACTCCCCCACCTTTTACGGAAATGTGGCTGTTGTGGCGGACGATCACGGAAATTCCATTGAGACAGACATTCCTGTGAACGGAACAGAGCCTGCGGGCACGGAGCCTCTTGTGATAACCCGTCCCGAGGATGAGCCTGAAGTTACTGAGCCGCCTGTTACCGAAACAGTCACTGAAACCGAGGAGGAGGAAGAGGTACAGGACATTGCAGAATTTTCCCACAACGGCATTGTGGTGGACAGCGTTAAAATGTACGGCGACAATGCGGGGGTAATGCTTTTCGGCGGCAGCAAGACCTGCGGCACACGGTATGCCGAGCTTATCAGCGACTACAAGACCGCTCTTGGGGACGATATAAATGTTTACAATATGGTAGTGCCCACCTCGGCGGAGTTCTACCTGCCGAAGAAATTCAGTCGGTTCAGCGCTTCGGAAAAGGATTCCATTGACCATATCTACAGCAGCTATACAGCGGACGTTATCCCCATTGACGCTTACTCGGAGATAGCCGCTCACACGGATGAATATATCTACCTGCGCACCGATCACCACTGGTCTCAGAGGGGGGCTTACTATGCTTATGCTGCACTGTGCAAGGCCATCGGGCAGACTCCCCCGGATATTGACAGCGATTATGAGTCCCTGACCAAGGAGGGCTTTGTAGGTTCTCTGTACACCTACACCAACGATATTACCCTTAAAAACAGTCCCGAAATTTTCACCTATTACAAGCCAAAATCCGAGTACACCACTTATTACTATGATTATAAGACCCTCGGTTCAAAGGGCACGGGGCCGCTTTTCTATGAAAATGTCAGCGGCGGCAACTGCTACGGGATGTTCCTGGGGGCGGACGCACTGCACACAAAGATAGTCACGGAGCTGAACACGGGCAGGAAAATATGCGTTTTCAAGGAATCCTACGGAAATGCCTTTGTGCCCTTTTTAGTGGACAGCTTTGACGAAATTTACGTTATCGACATAAGATATTTCGGGCGGAATGCTGTGGAATATATCAAGGAAATGGGGATAACGGATGTTCTTTTCCTGAACAACGCCTTTGCAGCCAATACCAATTCCCTGATTGACGGCATAGAATATATGTACACCTACGATTACGGCACGCTGGATTCCGAAGAGGTTGCCGAGGTAAAGCAGTATATGGCGACAATGACCACGGCTGCCGATACGGATGACGGCGGTGACAGCGCTGTCAGCAATGTATCGCAATAAGGGGGTATAGAAATGTATGCCGACTGTCATGTTCACACGGAATTTTCCGGGGACAGCGACACGCCTATGAAGGTTCAGCTTGACAGGGCGGTCTCCCTTGGCATGGAGCAGGTCTGCATTACCGATCACAATGATCATGATGTGGCTTCCGATATTGATTTTAACCTTGATTTTTCGGGGTATTTTAAGGAGATTGGCCGCCTGCAAGCCGAATATTCCCCGAAAATAACGGTGCTGGCAGGGGTGGAGCAGGGCTTGCAGGAGCATCTGGGGGATTATCTGGAGGAAATTTCCCGAAAATATCCCTTTGATTTCATAATAGGCTCGATTCACTTTATTGACGGGCTTGACCCTTATTATCCCGAATACTTCGAGAAATTCGGCAAAGACGCTTACAGGCGTTATTTTGAGCAGACTCTTTCCTGCGTTAAAGGAATAAATTCCTATGACAGTCTGGGGCACTTGGATTACATAGTAAGATACGGGGCGGACAAGGATTTGAGTTATTCCTACAGGGAATATGCCGATTATATTGATGAAATTCTCAAAACGCTTATTGCAAAGGGGAAGGCGCTGGAGTGCAACACGTCTCCTTATGCAAGAGGGGGAAATGAGCCGAATCCCTGCAAGGATGTGCTGAAACGTTACCGTGAACTGGGCGGGGAGCTTATTACCATAGGGTCGGACGCTCATTCGGAGGATAACCTCGGCAAGGGCTTTGAAGAGGCGGGGACGCTGCTTAAAATCTGCGGCTTTGAATATTATGCGGTTTACAAAGAGCGCAGACCTTTGATGATGAAGCTGTAGATTTTTGTGCACAGTGTAAGCTCACAAAGCAATCAAGGTGCGCTGTGCGCCGATTTTTGATTTTTCGCTGTTTGATATACGCTGCAATTTTACGGCATAAAATTTGTTAGTCAAGAAAGGAGCGAACATGGTAACCAAAGAGGAAAAACGCAGGCAAATGCTGGAAAACCCGGTGGAGAAGCTGGTTTGCACCATGGCAATACCCACAATCATCACAATGATGATAACCGCCCTGTACAACATGGCGGACACTTATTTTGTGGGGCAGCTGGACACGATCTCCACGGCGGCAGTGGGACTGGCGCTGCCGCTTATGAATGTGGTGCAGGCGCTGGGATTCTTTTTCGGTCACGGGTCGGGCAACTATATGTCCGCAAAGCTGGGGGCGGGCGACAGCAAGGCGGCGGACATTATGGGGGACACAGCGGCTATACTGTCCCTTATTTCGGGAAGCATTATTGCCGGGGCGGGTCTGCTTTTTATTCATCCGTTGAGCGTTTTGCTTGGCGCAACCGAACTGCTGATGGAAAAGACCACGGAGTATATTTCGGTGCTGCTTATAGGCGTGCCATTTATGATGAGTTCGTTTACCATGAACAATCAGCTGCGGTTTCAGGGCAGCGCTTTTCTGGGAATGATAGGAATGGGTGTGGGGTCGGTGCTGAATGTGGGGCTTGACCCTTTGTTTATCTATGTTCTTGATATGGGGGTAAAAGGTGCGGCTCTGGCAACGGTGATAAGCCAGATAATTTCCTTTGTGATACTGCTTAAAATGAACGGCAGGCTGCCCTTGCGCAAACCCTTTTTCAAGCTGAACGGGGCGATCGTTCTTGCCATTCTGAAATTCGGCACGCCGTCTTTGGCACGCCAGGGAATAATGAGTGTGGCTGCAATATATCTGAACAATGCTGCGGGCGCTTACAGCGAGGCGGTCATTGCGGCGGTTTCGGTAGTGAACAGGATAGTTATGCTGGGGGCTTCGGTGATAATAGGCTTAGGGCAGGGGTTTCAGCCTGTATGCGGCTTCAACAGCGGGGCGGAGCGGTATGACAGGGTCAAAAGGGCGTATATGTTTTGTCTGAGGCTGTCAACGGGATTTATGGCGGTGTTCGGTATATTGGCATTTATATTTGCGCCCTCACTGGTGGCATTTTTCCGTGACGACCCGGAGGTCATTGCGGCGGGCACTCCCCTGCTGCGTTGTCAATGCGTTACCTCTGTTTTGCAGGGAATTATTATAATGACAGGAATGCTCCTGCAAAACATGGGCAAGACGGTCAAGGCAAGTATTTTGTCGGTGGCACGTCAGGGGTTGTTCTTTATTCCTTTGCTGCATATCCTTACGAAATATTGGGGGCTTCGGGGACTTACTCTTACCCAGTCGGCGGCAGACCTTCTCACTGCAATAGTCACTGCGCCTATGATGATAATGATGTTAAGGGAACTGGATAAAGCGTGCAGCCGCAGCCGTTCGGTGTGTTAATGTGTCAAATGACGGCGATATATATGCTGCACGGTAAATTATTTTTTTATGAAATAAATTTTTATCAAAAATTATTGACAAATTTGAAATTATGGTATATAATATAATTTAGCAACAGAGAAATCTGTCAGGCAGGCGGCAAGAGCTGCCGGGTACGCCGACGAAACTTAACAGTCGTGGCGGGGTATTGAGTGATGAAGTTCTGTGTTTGGTCAGGGGAGTGCAGGATGGAGCTTATAATGGGGTTGCAATTGAGCCAAGTCCTGAATAGGTTTATTTTATAACCGAAAAGAAAAGTTGCATATAATGGGTCATTGTTTTCGGACAGTGTCCCATTTTTTATGCTTTCTTTTGCAGGCAGAAAAGTTATTTGATAAGTTGTTCACCGATAATAAATACAAAAGCCTATATAATTAATAAATTGTTAAGTCTTAATTTTAAAATTTTAAATGAATACACACGGAAAATATGTTATAATATTTTTGCCGATAGTTTATATTCAGAACGTCGCAGCCTCACTGCGAAGGAGGCAAATGCTTCGGCAGGTGCGGTAGTTTAGTGGAAAAACAGTATCGCCCCACCGATAAAAGACGGCGGTTCGATCCCGCCCCGCACCATAAAAGAATAAAAAGGCTTTCCCTCATTTAATGCGTGAGGAAAAGCCTTTAATAAATTATTGCAAGGGGAAATATACTAAACCGCTGCTGACAGCGCCGTATCACAAAAAATAAATGTATCATTTGATTTCAAGATTTAAATATATTGTCACCCCAGCAGGATATTTTTTATATTTTTATCTGCTTCATTCTTATTCTGTCCTTGCAGTATCAGGGGCAGGATAACCTCACGGCTTTCCCTTGTATGCGGAAGCTCGGAGGCAAGGCGCTCCGCTTTTTCTGCTTCGCCGCATTTCAGATATAAAAAGCACAGTGCAGCACGGATAGTTGCCTTTTGCTTTTCATTATCCGACAGGGGAAGTCCTCTTTCCGCTAAGGCGATCGCCTCTTCGGTGCTGCCCTGTAAAGCCAGAACTCCTGCAAGTCCCAGGAGCATTCCCGCCTTATTTGGATAGATGACCAAAGCCTTGCGGTATACCTTTTCGGCAGCCGCATAATCGCCGCTCCGCTGATAATCGGAAGCGGTTTTATGTATGTTATATATTGTTTCTTCGGCACGTATGCTGTCCATTCCGATAAGAAGATCGACGCTTGTTTCAAATATATTTGCCAGTGCGAGCAGAAATGTTATTTCGGGATAACATTCTCCACGCTCCCACCTGGAAACACTTTGGGACGTAATTCCCAGATATTCGGCAACATCCTCCTGAGTCAGATTTTTCATAAGGCGGTATTTTTTTAAATTTTCCGATAAATAAAGCATATTTCTTATTTCTCCTTTTCACATTTTTTGACATTATATTGCCCGCTCCCCTTTATCTGTATTTTATCAGAAAATATGCTTACGGTCAACAACGCATTTGTTGAAAAAATTTCAATCCGCACAGAGCAAAGCCGTTCAGAAAAAATCCCGAAAAATTTATCAAAACAGGTCATTTTTACAAAGTCCCCCGAATATATATGCTGTAAGCCCGTTGGGTAAAACTAACTTCAATCGGAGGTATGCAGCGTGAATAACGACCTTAATAATATGGCAAAAAGGTACAAGGACGAGATGATGAGGCTGTACCACCAAAGCGGCGCATCCGGGAAAAAACAGCAGAGCAGCGGAATTATGGGCATGGGTTCGGGTATGAGCGGAAATGCCGTAAATGCACAGATGAGCAAGTCCGCCACGGACCGTATGGCAGTCCAGGCGCAGGATTATGCACAGGCAAACGGGACTGCTGCGAATATGCAGAGGAATGCGGCGGGAACGCCTGTGGCTAATGTTCCCGGGGCAAGCTTTTACAACAGCTCAGGAATGAACGGCGATATGTCCGGGCAGAATGCGTCAAACGGCAATATGGGTAATATTGACAGCAATATGCAGGTAACGGGCTGCAGCGGCGGCAGCGTTACCGTGCCCATAAACGTGCCTGTGGAGTGCGAGTGCCGCTTCCCCACTGCGGAAAGCATTATAGACAGCATTAACAGCGGAAATGCTTTGGTTGAGCCTCTTGAGGGGCAAAACAATATGAATCGGCCTGCCCTTTACAATTCAAACGCCGCCGCAAACGGCATGAACACCGTGAACACTATGTCGGACACGGCGAATATGACAAACATGGCAAACATGACACGCTCTGCTCAGTCAATGTCGGCTGCCGACCCGGTGAGTGCGCAGAGTATAAATGCTCAGAATCTGAGCGCTCAGGACCTCAGCAATGATATAGGCAGTATACTTAGCAGCTTTATTATCAATGCATTCCCCACGAATGTGGACTATACCGCAAACGATCAGAACGAGAGTGCAAGGGAGATTTTACCCGATTTTGCGCTGCCTGCGGATCTGCCCGCCGACGCAGAGGGCGAAGTTCCGCAAACCAGACATTTTTCGCCCTCCGTGGGCTGGATAACCATTACAGGCGACAACAGCTGGGGATTCTTCCAGGCGGAGGTTTTCGACGCAAACGGCGATCCCATTCAGGGGGCGCTTGTGATAGTAAGAAAGCTTATCAATAACAGTGAAAGGCTAACCCGTTTGCTGTTCACCAACAGAAACGGCTTTACGCCGACTGTTGCCCTGCCCGCTCCCCTGTCCGTAAACACCGGCTGGAATTCGACAACGCCCTTTTCCACGTATGAGATCACGGTACGGGCGCAGGGATATTATACAATGCGGGGTATCCAGATAGCTATGTATGCGGGGTCAAAAATTCGCCAGCCCATTGAAATGACCCGTATCTACCAAAATAACAGACCCATTCAGCCCCGTTCGGACGGTTCGGTCGGCTGACAGAAGCAAGAGAATAATAAGCAAGAGGCAAGATGTGAGTTACCTGCATCTTGCCTCTTAGTTTTTTATTCGTCCAGACACTTGTCAAGACCGTCGATTATTGCCTGCTTATCCATTTTCTGTCCTATGAATACAAGCTTTATTTCTCTGTCGCCGTATTTCTCGTCCCAATCTGCGGCTATGTCGGGATATTGCTTCAAAAGCTTCTTCTGCTCCTTTTCGGGGGCTGCGGCAAACCATTTTCCCGAGCCTGTGGCGGTTATCTGCACACCTGCCTGCTCGAAAACAAAAGCGTTCTCATAATCGTCGGAGAACCAGAGCATTCCCTTGCAGCGGATGACCTCCTTCGGCCAGCTGCCCACCCATTCCTGAAGCTTATCCTTATTGAATGGCTGACGGCGTCGGTATACAAATGTCCCTATGCCGTATTCCTCTGCTTCGCCTTCCCCGTGGTTATGATCGTGGTGGTGATGATGATGCCCGCCGTGTTCATGGTCGTCATGTTCATCATGGTCATGATGATGTTCGTGTTCGTGCTCATCATGATCGTGGTGGTGATGTTCATGTTCCTCGTGGTCATGGTCGTGTTCATCGTGACCGTGGTGATGTTCATGCTCCTCGTGCTCATCTTCCTCGGAAACGCCCTCTTCATAGGCTTTTGCCCAGCCTGCGGAGGTAACTGCCTTTTCAAAATCGTAGGAATTTGTATCAAGGATATCCCCCACGGCGACCTTGCCGAAGGTCGATTCGATAATGCGTGCCCGGGGCTGCAGGGTCTTTATCATAGCCTTTACCCTGCCAAGCTGCTCGGGAGTGACCTTATCCACCTTGTTGAGGATAATTGTGGAACAGAATTCTATCTGCTGAATGAGAAGATTTTCAATATCCTCCTCCTCGATATCCTCCGACAGCAGCTTATCGCCGCAGCCGAATTCGCTTGCCATGCGCAGGGCGTCTACCACAGTGGCTATATTGTCCAGCCTGCATATGGCGGGATAGCGCCTGTCCGCCTTGCCCTCAAGCACTGCTATGGACTGGGCAATGGGCAGCGGTTCGCAAATGCCGCTGGCCTCAATTAAAATATAATCGAATTTTCCCGATTTTATAAGCTCGGTTATCTGATTCATCAGGTCGACCTTCAGGGTGCAGCAGATACAGCCGTTGGAAAGGGGGACTAAATTTTCGTCCTTCTGAGTAACAGCGCCGCCCTGCTCGATAAGGCGTGCGTCAATGTTCACCTCTCCTATGTCGTTGACTATTACCGCAGTTTTATAGCCCTCCTGATTGTTCAGAACGTGGTTTATAAGGGTCGTTTTTCCCGCACCCAGATATCCCGTTAAAAGGGTTATGGGAACAAGCTTCTTTGCCATTTTCACTGTACTTCCTTCCTTGATATTTTCCGATGTGATACTTCATACATTATAAAGTATATCACATTGATATTGAATTTTTTTAGTATATTTTGTTAATTTTTTCTATTAATGCACTGCGAAAAAGCTCGTTAAAACTGCACCTCATTTGCCGTATCAATGGTTTCAAAGCTGTAGCCCTCTTCCCTGATTATATCTATGACCTCCTGAAGGTACTGGGGAGTCAGCTCCAGCGAGTCGTGCATAAGCACCACGGAATGGTCGTAAATAAGGCTGTCGGTAAGATATTCAATGCAGCTGTCATATGTAGCGGAGGTGGTGGCGTCGGAGGTGGCGGCATTCCAGTCGTAATAGGCAAAGCCCCGCCGCTTCATTTCCGCAATAATTTCATCGGCGGTGTCACGGTTGAAGTTGTTGTAGCTGCCTCCGGGAAATCTGAACGCCCATGGCTTTTTCCCGGTAATGTCGTAAACACGGTTGTAAACGCGGGCAAAATCGTCCAGGAATGCCTCGGTGGATTCGTATATTTCCTCGTAATCGTGGCTCCAGCTGTGGAGGGCTACGGTATGCCCCTCTGCCGCCACACGCTGCAAGGTCTCCTCCTTGCCGTCAATGCACCAGCCTGTGATGAAGAAAGTCGCCTTTATGTCGTTTTCCGCCAGAATGTCCAAAATTTCCGGGGTGTACTTGGAAGGGCCGTCGTCAAAGGTAAGGTAGGCAACCTTGCCCTCGGTCACGGTGTATTCCTCCCTGTAGGAATATATGTCCTTGTAGATATATCGGTATTTTTCATCACCGCACAGGTCGGAGTAGAAGCGGTTTTCCTCGATAAAACTCAGCACCCTGCGGCAGCCTGCTCTTGAAAGGCTGACACCGTCCCCCATATCGTAAATATCCTTTAAAAAGCCTTTTTCATCGGACAGCTCGGTGAATATGTCCATATATATCATATATCTGTCGGGGCAGCCTCTGACGGCGGAATGCAGGGCTGAGTTGAACCTTGCAACGGCGTCCCCTGCTCCCTTTTCCTCGGCGGCGGGGGTCATACTGAGGATTATCACCATACTGTCGGGGTTCTGCTCCCGCAGCTGTTCGGCGGCTTCCACCACTGTATCGCCGAATTCATCGGGGGATATTCCCGAAAAAAGGTCGTGCACTCCTGTCCACAGGTAGATATAGGGCTTGCCTGCGTTTTTCACAGCCCTTGAAACGGTGATCTCCTCTTCGCCGCTGTTTATCCTGCTACTGAGCAGCTCGGAGGTTTGTGCGCCCGAAACGCTGATAATGCTGCTTTCTTCCATAAGCCCGTGGGAGATAAGTCCGCCGCAGATTTCGTCGCCCACTATGAGCAAGTGCTCGGAATAATCATAGGTATAGGCGGCAGGCAGATTTACGTGCGCTTCTTCGGCGGGTTCGGCGCTTTGGGTCATGGTTATTTCCTCATAAACCGCAATATACTCCTCATTTGTATCCTCCGCCTCTTCCTCCCCGCTGCCGCAGCTGCAGGTCATAAGCGATAACAGCAAAGCCATTGCCAGAACTTTTTTCTTCATACCCTATCACCTTTTGTTTTTGTTTTAAGGAAACACCGATTAAATCGCTTAAAAAATTTCCCCATTTAAAAAACGGCTATGTGTAGCGGTGTTTTCACCGCCGGTCATATATGACCACGGCGGTTGGAAAACACCTTAAATCAGCACTTCCTTAGATCGTCTGTTTTCGGTGTACTGTCAGTCATACACAGGCTCAAGATCCTCAAAGCCCTCGTAAAAGTAAATGCCCGAAAATCCGTTGCTGCCCACATATTCGCACCTATAGTCGGCCGTTACGTAGCCCTGAGCTGTTTTGAGCTTCCGTGTCTTGTTATCAAAGACAGCGAAGAACACGCCCTGCTTTTCGGGGTAGGAAACAAACTCTCTGCCGTTTACGGTAAGAGAGGCATACGCTCCTGCATTTGTGCCGCCGCTTTTGGCAGTGACGGTATATTTGCTGTCATAGAGGGAGATCGTTTCGGAGAGCTGTTCGTTTTCCGAAACCTTTTCAAACACGGCTTTTCCGCCGCTGTATACGCCGATAAAGCTTTCGCCGTTTGTGCAGTGCAGAAATTCATTCATTCCCGCTTTTCTGAAATTTTTTTTCTCGGTCACTTCCAGATTATCTCCGTTGACGCCGTTAACAATCGCCACAATGGTATAATCACGGGTTTTCATAAGATAGGAAAATTCCGTCAGATTAAGATTGACATATATGGCATGGGGATTTTTTTCCAGCTTGGCGTTTACCTCTCCGCTGCCTATCCACATAGGATAGAATATGGATTTATAGGGGAATACCCCGTGAACGCCCTGCCCTATGCAAAAGGTATTATACCAAAAGGTGACGATGAGCGTAACAGCCGTTACCCCCGGGAACAGGTACTTTGAGGCATATTTTTTTAGCTTGTAATATTTTTCGGGGGCTCTTTTTCCGCTTCCCTTTTTCCTTTCCTTTTTGCCGTTCTTCAGCTTTTCCGCAAGCTCTGCACAGCAGGTGCGGTAAAATTCCAGTGCCTCGGGCAGGGATATAAGGGTGTAGATATAAATGGGCAGTGTGAAACGCTCCAGAATAAAATGCTTTATAATAAAGAGCCATATAAAGAAATTTATAAAAATGAACCAGGTGAGCATTTCCGCTGTCCGTCCCGCTTTTTTCCAGCCGAGAAAGTAGGCGGACATTATAATTATCAGCAGCACTGAGGGGACTATGAGGAATATGGGAGAAAGTCCCCTGGATAGATAAACCGTTCCCAGGTACTGGGAGTATTTTTTGAAAAACTTTGTAAGTATAACGTTCAGAAGTTCATTTGAAAAAATAAACACCAGCAGTCCCCCGCCGCCGACAATTCCCAGAAAAAGCGGCTTTGGCTTAAAGAGTGACACAATATAGACGGGGATCATTATCAGCACCGAGTAGTGAAAAAGCGCTCCTAAAAGAATGACTGCCAGAACGCCGAGGTGTTTGCGGTTCACAAAGAAGCCGTACCCCATAAAGACAAAGGCTGCCGCTATGGACTGGCGGGTGAAGTTCATACCGTTATAAAGAAAGGTTATGGCAACGTAAAGCCAGGCGGAGAGCCAGGGCATTTTGCTGTACCTGATTATGGTATAGGCGGCGGGGCAGACCGTCAGCAGTGCGCAGATGATATTGAGGGCAAGATAAGCGCAGTCAAAGGGGAAAATACTTGCGGTAAACCTCAGCAGGGCGGAATAGCCCCATTCAAGTCCATAGCTTTCCGATATCTGCTTCACGGACATATTATCGTTTATGACGCTGTAGAGGTAACGCCGATAGTTGCCATAGTCGTTGCCTGTATCGTATCTGAACGCTATCATCAGCAGCATAAGCCCGAAGCAGCAGCAGACATATATTATATGCTTCTTTTTATTCGGATTTGTAAAGCAGGTCGGTACGGCAAGCCCGAAAATAAGGGCGATGAGGATATAATAAGCTGTCATATTATTTCGCCTTTCGATTTTTACATTTATCTTTATTATACCACACAATTTATTAAACGTCAACCAATTATTTATGAATTTACTTGCAATCGGGGAAATTTTTCGGCAGCGAATTTTTCGCAAATTACGGATTCATTTTCGCCGCACGCCAAAAAGGTCTGCCCCTTAAACGGAGCAGACCCGAAAATCAATGCATTTTTGTGCATATATGCAATTACGCCTTTGCTTCTTTTACCTTTCGTACGATATTGTCGGCGCAAAGTCCGAACTCTTTCAGCAGGTCGACAGCAGGTCCGGAGTGACCGAACACGTCGTTAACGCCTACCTTTACGACCTTAACGGGGCATTCCTCGGTAACGGCCTCGGCAACAGCAGAGCCTAAGCCCCCGATAACGCTGTGTTCCTCGGCAGTAACGATAAGGCCTGTTTCCTTGGCTGCCTTTATGATGATCTCCCTGTCAAGGGGCTTTATGGTGTGGATATTTATCACACGGGCAGAAATGCCCTCGCCTGCCAGAATGTCGGCGGCCTGCAAAGCCTCGTTTACCATAAGACCTGTGGCGATAATTGAAACGTCGCTGCCGTCTCTCAGCTGCACGCCCTTGCCCAGTTCAAATTTATAGGTCTCCTTATCGTTGAACACGGGCACGGCAAGTCTGCCGAAGCGCATATAAACAGGACCCTCAAAGTCAAGGGCTGCTTTTACGGCTGCCTTTGCCTCAACGTCGTCGGCGGGGTTGATAATGGTCATGCCCGGAATGGTGCGCATAAGAGCAATATCCTCGTTGCACTGGTGGGTAGCGCCGTCCTCGCCTACGGAAATTCCTGCGTGGGTAGCGCCTATTTTAACATTAAGATGAGGGTAGCCTATAGAATTTCTCACTATCTCAAAGGCACGCCCTGCCGCAAACATTGCAAAGGAGCTGGCGAAAACCTTTTTGCCTGTAGAGGCGATACCTGCCGCAACGCCCATCATATTTGCCTCGGCTATGCCGCAGTCAATAAATCTTTCGGGGCACGCCTTTTTGAATATGCCTGTTTTTGTAGCGGCAGCAAGGTCTGCGTCAAGGACTATAAGGTCGGGATATTCCCCCGAAAGCTCCGCAAGCGCCTCGCCGTAGCTTTCTCTTGTGGCTTTTTTAATTACATCTGCCATTGTTTACGCCTCCTTTTCTAATGAAGCCAGTGCGGCTTTCAGCTCGTCCATTGCCTGTGCATACTGCTCGGCGTTGGGGGCGCTGCCGTGCCAGCCTACCTGGTTTTCCATAAAGGAAACGCCCTTGCCCTTGGTGCTGGTCTGGACTATTGCCACGGGCTGCCCGCTTACCTTTTCCGCCTCGTCGAATGCCTTTTCGATACTGTCGAAATCATGGGCGTCCATGGTGATAACGTGCCAGCCGAATGCCTCGAATTTATCGGTAATGGGCATGGGTGAGCATACCTCGGTTATTTTGCCGTCTATCTGGAGGCCGTTATTGTCCACCACTGCCACCAGGTTATCCAGCTTATAGTGGGCTGCAAACATAGCCGCCTCCCATACCTGGCCTTCCTCCACCTCGCCGTCGCCGAGGATAGCGTAAACCTTATAGCTTTCATCGGAGAGCTTTCCGGAAAGAGCCATGCCGCAGGCTGCGGAAATGCCCTGACCCAGCGAGCCTGTGGACATATCCACACCGGGAATATGCTTCATATCCGGGTGACCCTGAAGCCTTGCGCCTATTTTGCGAAGGGTCTTTAGCTCCTCCTCGGGGAAAAAGCCTCTTTGGGAGAGCACCGAATAGAGGGCGGGGGCGGTATGTCCCTTTGAGAGGACGAGCCTGTCCCTGTCCGCCATTTTGGGGTTCTTGGGGTCTACATGGAGCTTATGAAAATACAGGTATGTGAGGGTATCCGCAATGGAAAGAGAGCCGCCCGGATGACCGGACTTGGCGTTATACACGCCCTCGATGATTCCCATGCGCACCTTGCAGGCAGTTATTTGCAGCTGCTTTTTCAGAGTTTGATCCATAGCTTTATCATCATTCCTTTCTTCTTCCGCAAAGGCTGCATAATCAGCGGCTGCGGAAAAATTACCGTTAACTTATATACATTATACCAAAGAATTCCATAATTGTCAATAAGATTTTTACCATTTAACAAAAAATGAACAGATGAAAAATTTTTTGCTTAAAATTGGGAGGTCAAATGTATTTTTTAAATGCTGTCCGCTTGCTTTTTTTGATGTAATATCATAAAAAATTATTTTATGGGTACATATCCCGTCTCCTCAATTATCCTCTGGCCGTTTTCCGAAAGAAACCAGTCGATAAGCGTGGGGATATTGGGATTGGTATTGCGCTTGTCGTATACGGCGTAAAAATCCACACAAATGGGGTATTCCCCTTTTGAAATACTTTCCTTGTCGGGATAAACTCCGTTTAATGAAAGTATCTTAACACCGTCGTTTTTCCGCATTCCCGTGACATAATATCTGAAAGAAAATCCAATGGGGCTGCCCCGCCAGCCGCTGTAATTGGGGACTGTTTCCTCTCCGTTCATAAATTTCAGAAATGCGCTCTGGCTGCCGCTGCCCGCAAGCCTTTGCACGGGATTTATGGGGAGCTTTTCTCCCCCAAGCTCCGACCAGTTTTTATATTTTCCCGAATAAATTTCTCTTATTTCGTTTGCGGTAAGACTGTCCACGGGATTGGAGTCCGTGACCATGAACACAAATGCGTCCCTGCCTATGGGGACAAATTCCAGCTCCGCTCCCATTTCCTCGGCATAATTCAGCTGTTCGGCGGACGGTGCGGCGCAGACGGCTATATCGGCATTTCCGTCCGCAACGCCCTTATAGGCTTTGAGAGTGTTCCGCATTTGCAGCTTGCTTTCGGGAGTAAAATCGCTGCCGTCGAATTCCACGGAGGTTTCGGGATAAACGGCATTCACAAAGGCGGAGTAAACGGGATAAAGTCCCTCTGCGCCGTCTATTACGGGCAGCTCGCCTGTCAGGGGCAGAGTGTCCTTTATATTTACGATTTTTGAATTTTCATCAAAGGGAAGATAGTCGGAAACCTCTATGGAGCTTGTTCTGCGCTCCGTGCCGTCCTCGGTCATAAGCCGCTTGGTGCAGGTGAAATAAATGTAAATATCCGCTGCGGCAAAAAGCCCTGCCAATGCCGCAAGTATAAGTATCTGTTTTGCAAGTTTCATATTCTACCTGCCTCCTGCGATAAATTCGATTATGGACGCATTTTTATAGAGCACTGCCGTGTATATAACCAGTGCAGCGGTTATCAGAGTTCCTGCTGCGGTCACTACAGCAAGCAGTCTGCGAAAGGTCTTGTCGCTCATGAAAAATTCTCCTTTACATAAAGGTTATGGGGTCGATAAAAGTCCATACAACGGTCAGAACAGCCGCAAACAAAACAAATGCCGAAATAAAAAACGATGAGGAAATCACAAAACGTGTACGGGCTTTTTCATGTGCCTCCTTGCTGCCCTTACGGGTCTTAAAGAAAAGTATCATCATGACTATATTCCACACGCCCACAGCGCCGAACAGTATTCCCGAAATTGTTAAAAGCATATTTTTCTCTCCTTTACATATAGTTATTAACCAAAAATAAGCATGACAAGCAAAGCACAAACCGCCGCCGGGCACATTTCTGAAATTGTTATAAACATATTTTCACCATATAAAGTTATCAATAAGCATAATCAACAAATAACAAACCGCTGCCGCCGCTGTGCCGACAGTCAGAACAGCCGAGGAAATTACAAACATCTTCTCTGCCTTTTTGTGCTTTTCCTCATGGCTTCTTAGTGTTGCAAGGAAAATAATAAATGCGGCAAAATCCCACAGAGCAGCAAGCACGATTGCGGGCAGGAGTACAAATAATAACAATACACCCGGAAGAAACAGCAGTATATCCATAAGCTGCCCCCTTACATTCTGAGTATTAGATGTTGTAAAAAGCCACGCCAAAAAATTTAATCCTCCGAAAACAACTGTAAAAGCTGTCAGGGCAAATCCTGCTATGGTAAGATTTGTCTTGGCATTCTCACGCTTTTCGGCGTCCTCTTTCGGCGTTGTGAGGAATTTATACAGCATGAAAATGAATATTAACGCAAGAACCGCAATAATAATATCTCCCAAAATTTTCACAGCGCTTTTACCTCACTTTGTTATTTTAATTTATGCTCCGTGTAAAATTTTTTAAGCTCCGCCTTGCGCTCCTCGGGCAGAAGCTTTTTGGGGATACCCTGCAATGCGCCCTCCAGCGCAAGCAAGCGGTGAATGCAGGCGGAGGGGTCTGCGGCTTGTATCTTCAGCCATGCCTTTTCTGCGCCGTCTGCCGCTAAATCTTCATATGTATATATGCCCACGTCATTGAGCTGTTTTTCCACTTTTTCGCCGATATTGGGCAGTTCGCTGAGCGTTGCCTTGTTTGACATTACCGTTTTTGGCATTACCATTTTTTCATTCCTCCATAAAATTTATAAAGTATTATTCATCATTTTACCTTAGTTTTTTTCCCGCTTCAATGGCATTTCGGTTTCTATAAGTTCAATTTTTCGGATATCTGCTTCAAAAAAACTTGATTTTACAAAAGTACATCTGACAAATTTTAAATCATCAAACAGCACATAATCCAAATTTGCTTTATTAAAATTACAATTTTCAAAACAGCAATTTGTAAACTTTGAACCTGCAAGGAAAGTCCCGAAAAAGTCTATATCTTTAAAGCTGCAATCTGTGAAAGAACATTCGTAAATTACAGAACTGTAAAGGCGGGAACTGTAAAGACTTGCGTCATTTAATTCTATTTTTTCAAAACACTCGTTTTCGAGGCATAACATTCCGTTAGCCTTATCATTTTCATGTGTAAAATTATTATTTTTATGTTTTAGCATAAAATCCATATGTAACCATTTTTCATGCTCTGCTATTCGCTCATTAAGATCATTTATATTCATAAGATTGTCTCCTTTACGGTATCCACTGTACTGCATTATTTTCCCATTAGCTATACAATTATATTATATCATTGGAAAGATTTTACTGCAATATGTCATTTGTCATTTTATGAATGACATTTGTCACTTTTTTAGCTTTTTCATTATCGGGCGGTTTGTTTCACGACAGTTTAATATATATCCTCTTTGCATGGATTGCCGTAAATTTTCATAAGCTCGGGACTTATGCCGTCGCCGTTCATATAAAGAGCGGGCATTGCCGTCATAAAGGGCTTGCCGCCCTTGCGCCCCTCTATAAGAAAAAGCCATGGAGAGGTTTCGGGAGATTTGGCGACAAAGCGGAGAGTTTTCGGCTCGATATGATTTGCACGCATGGCGCAGATAACGTCCGCAAGGCGCTCGGGACGGCTGCAAAGGCAAAGTCTGCCGCCGTATTTGAGAAGCCTGTCCGCTCCTTTGCATATGTCGCCGATATTGCATAATATCTCATGTCGGGCTATGCGGTGGGCTTCGCTAAGGCTTTCCATGCCCGCCCCTGCTGCTTTATAGGGAGGGTTGCAGGTAACAAGGTCAAAAGTGCCTGCCGGCAGACTTCCCGGCAGGGCTTTAATATCCATGCACAGTGGGTGAACATTGTCAAAGCCGGAATTTTCCACGGTCAAATTAAACTGCTCAATGGCGGCTGGCTGTATGTCTATCCCCCACACCTCGGCCGGAGTATAGCGCAGCCACAGCAGCACGGCGATGATACCGCAGCCTGTGCCGAGGTCGCAGCATTTATCCTTATGGCGGGCTTTGGCAAAATCCGCCAGCAGAAATGCGTCTGTGCCGAAGGTATGCTCCTTTGACACGCACAGCTCACAGCCCTCGCCGAGTTTTTCAAATGTATATTCGTTCATAAAATCACCTATCAAAATTTATTTAAAAAGGTCGGTAGGAATAATTTAATTATACTTTATTTTACATATTATGTCAAGCGTTTAAGTGACCCGAATCAATATTTCGGATTTTTAAACTGAACGAATATAATTTATAAAAAAGCGTGCAAAAAATTACAGAAAAATACCAAGGTATAAATTAATGGCAGCCAAGGAATACTAATTTAAAATTCCAAATACAAGGAGCATTTGATAATGACCGTAGTTTTTATCCGTGCGGTAATACTTTACTGCGTGCTGATATTTTCCGTCAGGCTTATGGGCAAAAAACAGATCGGAGAGCTTCAGCCCTCGGAGCTTGCAATAACGATACTTATATCCAACATTGCTACGCTGCCTGTGGAGGATATCTCCATTCCGCTGGTAACGGGACTGCTGCCTGTGCTGACGCTGGTTTGCCTTGATGTGCTCATGTCGTGGGTGTCGATGAAATCACGGAAGATGAGGGGCGTTATGTCGGGTGAGCCTGTGGTCATTGTCAGCAACGGGCAGATAGATCAGCAGAAGCTGTATAATCTTAGGTTTACCACGGACGATCTTATGGAGGCTATCCGCTCGGAGGGTATTTTTGATCTGGACGAGGTTCAGTTTGCGATAGTGGAGACTACGGGAAAGGTAAGCGTTTATCCGAAATTTTTTGCACGTCCTGTGACAAACAATGATATGGAGATAAAAAATCAGTCCACAGACCCGCCTGCGGTGGTGGTTCAGGACGGCTGCATTATGGAATCGTCCCTTAAACGGCTGGGACTGGGAAGGGGCTGGCTGGAAAAAATCCTTAAAGAAAACAGCACCGAAACCAAGGAAATATTTATTATGACTGCCGAGTCTGCGGGAAAATACAAAATAATCAAAAAAGAGCTTAGTCATGACAGCAAGGGGGCGAAAGTAATTGAGAAGAGTTAAGATAGCGGTGGGGCTTATTATGTTTATTATCATATATTCGGTAACATCGCTGTTTGTTCTGAATCATTACAATGAGGAACTGAAAAGCCGTATAGAAAATATTCAGAGCGTTTATGAAAGCGGCGACACGGAAAAGGCGCTTGCCCTGTCCAACGAACTGAACGATTACTGGCATCACTATGAGCGGGCTGTAACAATCCTTATTCACGACGGCGCTTTGGAGGAAATAAATTCGTCTATTGCAAAAATAACTCCCTTTATTTCCAACGAAAATTCGGAGCTTATTGCGGAAATTCAGTCCATTTACCACAGGCTGGATCAGATGTATGAAGAAGAATTCCCTGCGTGGTATAATATTTTGTAGGGTTTGTTACCTTGATGTAATAATTTGTCATCATATTGTAACTTGCGGAGCGCCCCCGAATGTGCTATAATTTAATAAATACAAGTTTACTTTTTACTTGGCTGCAACATTAAATTTTTTACATTCGGGGGTATTTTTATGCGAAAAGATAACGGTAATTTTAAGGTATTTATTTCTGCTCTGATAATTGCGGCATTTTTGTCAATGCTGCTTTGCGGCTGCGATTCACAGGCAGAAAGGGGGCAGGAAACCGCAGCGGAATTTTCCGGGGAAACCGCCCTGACCGAAAGCGTATCAACCATATTAACGGAGAGTGAAACGGAAGAAACGACCGTGGAAACTGCGAAAGAAACGGTTATTAAAAATTCCGAAAAGCTCGCCGAACCGATCATTTTAAAGGCACGTTCACATGAGTATAAAACCCCTGTGCTGGTATTTGAAGATAAGACGGATATTATTGAAAATGAAGAGGCTTTTCCCGAGCAAAGACATATTGAAATTGCACGGGAGGCCGTATTTAATGATGAGGGAATTTCGGGATATATTGAAAAGTACAACAATGATGTAAATTATCCTTTGTTCCCTCCGGACCTTGAAAATTTCGTGGAGGTTACAAGCCCCGGAAATATTACATTTTCCCGTGGGATTTCCTATGACCTTGACAAGGACGGGGAAAGGGAAAGTATTATAGAGCTGCGGTATGAGCCGTCCGCATTTATGAGCGGCTGCGCTATAGTTTACTGCGACGGTGATGAATGCGTTATACTGCCCGAGGGCGGCAATCCGAGGGCGAACTTTACGGTCATGGATTACACGGATTTCTGCGCCGTTAAAATAGATTACACATACGGACTTTCAGGGTGGGATCAGATAATTTACACCTTTGGAGATGAGGGGATAACGCCTGCTGTGAATTTTTTTCCGGGCAGCATTGAAATACATACGAGCGGCGACGGCGGGCAGTATTTTATATGCAGGCCGAAGTACAGTATTGCAAGCGCTGTTGTGGTATGCTGGGGTGACGGAGTTTTCAGGCAGGTGAAAACGAGAAAATTAGAGGAAGAATATTTTATTAATGCTGTGGAAAACGGCGATCTGCTTTTGGCGGAAATGAAAAAACAGGGCAAAAAAGTCAAAAAAATTTACACCATGGGTTATTACTGTTTCTGGCTTTGCTATGATGAGGGTATGTTTTATTTTGAGCTTGGGGACGGAAGTGCGGAGATAAATGATCTTGAGTGCCGCAATATGCCTGTTATTGATGATTACGAAAAGCCGATGCACACAAATGAAGATTATGTTGACGGTTTAGACATATGGAATTTATCGGGGATTACAACGGGCATTCTGCCTGCTGTGGAATGTGAAGAAATAGAACGCCAATTTGATACAGAACACCCATTCACGTACCCTGAAATAGAAGAAGAGGAACAGCCCTGCGACATTTCGGAAATTACGCCTATGGAAATGACGGTAAAGGAAATGAGCCGTGAAGAGGTTTTTGAGAACGACGAAGAATATGAAAAAGTAATGACAGAAGCTGTCCGCTGCGTTCGTGAGACGGAAAATTACAGGAGAACTGCCGAAGCTCTGAAAAAGTCCCGGGGAATGCTTTTACTGGCAGGCATTCCTTGGCAAGCCGATACCGATGAAAATTATGAGCCTGTTATAGCTTTTACGAATGCCGTAAAGGGCAGTTTTGACGACACCGGGGTGGGGTATGCTGTTGTAGTGGAATATTTCGACCTGCACCCCGAATTTATGCCTTATCATGCATTTACGTGCGTTTATATTGACGGAAACGGCAAGGGGCATATTTTAATTGAAAAGGGCACGAATATACGTCCTCTTCTTATTACGGCAGGACGGGATTATTTTGCGGCGGACGGAGGCATGAATAATATAACAGGCTTTTTTAATGTTTACGATTTACGGGAAGGCTTTGCGCCTATTGCACAGGAATGGCGTGATATAAAATACGAGGATAACGCCATAGAATTTCTTTCTGCAAATATCGAAAGCACATATTACGGCTGCTTTGACAGCAGCACAGGTAAATTCGGATTATATAAAAAGGACGGAGAGTGAATGTTATAATGCATAACCAAATTTTTGAATATCTTCAAAAGGAGATACGTCACCGCTGCGAACAGCCCTCAAACAAATTCGGAATGGGCTGCTATTATCATATAAAGGCTGTTGTTAAAAACGGCGAGATACTTGCGGACAGGTACAATGCGGATAAAGAGGTAGTGATAATTTCGGCGTGGCTGCATGATGTGGCTTCGATAACAGATCACAGTCTTTATGAAATGCACCACATTCACGGTGCAAAAATGGCAAGGGAGATACTTGAAAAATTAAATTACGACCCGTCCAAAATCCCCCTTGTGGAGGAATGCATTAAAAATCACAGGGGCAGCGTTAAAAATAAAAAGCAGACGGCCGAGGAAATATGCGTTGCGGACGCTGACGCAATTTCGCATTTTGACAGTGTGCCGTCCCTGCTGTATCTTGCTTACAAAATAAGGGGTATGGATATTGAAGAGGGCAGGGAATTTGTAAGGGGCAAGCTGCAAAGAAGCTTTGACAAACTGTCCCCCGAAAGCCGTGAATTTTACGGGGATAAATACAGGAATGTAATGAGTATATTGGAATGAAGTGAGGCGGCAATATGAAATGCAGAATGCTTTTATTTGACCTTGACGGAACGCTGCTGAGAAGCGACAAGACCATTTCCGAAAGGGCCTTGTCGGCACTCGGAAAATGCAGTGAGCGCAGTTTGTTTATAGGAATTTCAACTTCGAGGAGCGAAGTTAATGCGGAAAAATTCACAAGGCAAATCAGACCCGATATTTTAATTTCAAGCGGCGGGGCTTTGATAAATTTCAAGGGAAAATACATATACAAGTCCGAATTTTCAAAGGAGGAAACAAGGCGAATAATTGACGTTATCCGCAGCGTTTGCGGCAGGGAATGCGAGATAACCGCCGACACTCCGGACGCTCATTTCTGGAATTACAAGACCGACCCAAAAGCGCAGGATAAAAGCTGGGGGGACAGCATTTACACGGATTTTGATGATTTCAAGCAGTGCACCTTAAAAATTTGCGGAGAAATTTTTGAGGAAAGTCATGCAAAGGAAATTATGGAAAGGCTTGACTTTTGCGACTGCATTCGCTTTACCGACGGGTACTGGTACAAGTTCACCAAAAAGGGGATAACAAAGGAAAGAGGCGTTTCCGAGGCTTGCGCCGCCGCAAAAATATCCCCCGAAGAGGTCACGGCTTTCGGTGACGATCTGGCGGATATACCGATGCTGAGGGCTTGCGGTCTGGGAATTGCCATGGGGAATGCCGCAGAGGAAGTGAAGCAGGCGGCGGATATTGTAATTGGCGGCAATGATGAAGAGGCTATAGCAAAATATCTTGAAGAAAATTTTCCGGATATTTTCGGATAAATAAGTTTGAAACATAGAGGGAACAACCCCTAAGTTTCAGCGTATCTTTAGTGCAACAACAGATTAGCGGAGTGGAAAAAAGCTTTTGCGGGGTTTGGAATTTTACCGCAAAAGCATTTTTTATCCGGAAAACTTATTCAGCGCCGAGGGCAGATAAAGCGAACCGCCTATAAGCAGCAGTCCCCTGTCCCCTGCCACGGCGAATGCACGTCTGTAAACGTCCGACAAGGGCAGGCACTCGGCGTCGGAAAACATCCCGGCAAGCTTGGGCGCAAAAACCGTTCTCGGGCAGAAGCCGTCAATGCAATACGCTTTGTCGATAAGGGGGGCAATGTAGGAAAGGGCGGTTTGCCAGTCTTTATCGGCGCTCATACCGCAGATCATTATTTTGGGGTAATGGGGCAGAGTTTTTATAAATTCGCTGAGCGCTCTCATGCCGTCGGGGTTATGCGCACCGTCTATTATCACCATGGGCGATCTGTCACGGACTATCTGGCAGCGGGAGGGCATTTTTGCAGTGGCTATGCCCTTTCTTATTTTCCGCCCCGTCAGTCGCAGGTACTCCTTTTTCAGGACGCTTAGCGCCTCAATTGCGGTAGCGGCGTTGTATATCTGGTGCACTCCTGCCATTGCCGTGCGGTATTCCCTGCCCTTGTATAAAAATCTGTTGCCGCCTACTCCCATAGTTTCGGGAGTAAGACGTTTAAGGTCGGGACAGTAGAGCTTTGAGCCGTGGATAACGGCGTAATTTTTTATTATTTTATCCGCCTCGGGAGGATTTTTCGGGTACATTACCACGGGGCATTCCTCCTTGATTATGCCTGCTTTCTGAAAGGCGATCTTTTCAATGGTATCCCCTAAAATATTCGTATGATCGAGGGATATGGAGGTTATGACGGAACAGATATTATCCTTGATTATATTGGTGCTGTCGTAAAGTCCCCCAAGTCCCGTTTCAAGCACTACAGCGTCGCAGTCCTGCTCGGCAAAATAAATAAAGGCAATGGCGTTGGTGATCTCAAACTGAGAGTATTCCGTGGTGCTTCCCGCAATAGCCCCCTTTATTATCCGCACTATCCTTGTAAGCTCATCGTCGGGAATATCCCTGCCGTTTATTTTTATGCGGTCGTTGTAGCGGTAGATAAAGGGAGAGGTAAATTCTCCTGTTCTATATCCCGAGAGAGCAAGGCAGGAGGCTATCATACGCACCACCGAGCCTTTGCCGTTTGTCCCTGCCACATGGATAAAATCCAGCGTGTCCTGGGGATTTCCGAGGCGGTGCATAAGCCCCTCAAAGCGGGACAGGTCCTTAACGGGCGCTCCGCTTTTTGTAAAGCTGTCAAGAAAATTTATAACTTCACCGTTCATTTTTTATCACCCTTTTTTACTGCGGCGGTATCCTGTTAAATTTTGTTAAGTTTTTCACTGCTGCCTTTGCATTTCACTTCGGTTCACATTATTATACTGTTTTTCCTTTGCCTGCCTTATTTTTGCGGAAAGGTCGTTTGCACGGCTTAGCATAAAGGGACAGTTTGCCACCATAGGGCCGCCTATGTCAAGGCTTTGCCCTGCCTCCCACAGATCGCCGCAAAGGTAATAAAGCTCGGCTGTGTTAATAAAGACCATACCACGCAAAAACTGCGCCAACGGGTGATTGAGTACATTGCCGCTGTTCCTGTTATCCCGCTCCACATTATTTTCAAATTCATTTTTCATCAGCTGCATATGAAGTGCACTGCGGTAATTTCCTCGTGCTGTTTCATACATAATAATCCCGCCCAGCGCCTTTGAACAGCACAGATAATTTCTGAATGCGCATTCATCAATAAATTTTTCTCCGTCTGCATAGGCTGCAATAACGCTGTTATTATCCTCAATGACGCTGTAAATACTCATAACTTCCTCATAAAAAGTCATGCCTATTGTGGGATAATGTATAAACATACTTCTGTCAATGGAATTGATAAGAGAAATAGCCTCGTTTATCTGCCCTCTGAAAAGATACACATCGCAAAGATAAAGGATAAGCATGGTCTTATCCGCATAATCAGCCGTCTTGCCGATACTTTCAAAGAGCATATTAACGGTCCTGTCCGATAAAAAATCATAACGCATATTCTGAAAAGCTGCTCTGACTATTTTGCCGTTTCCCGGAGGAATGAGCCTTTTTCGGATCGTAAACACATTGATGATCGGTATAACGAAAAATACAAATGATATTAACATTATCACGCTTCGGCTGCGCCCCTGCATATCCTCTCCCATGGCATACAAAACCGTGGATATTAATACCCCGATCACGCATATGATCACTGCGCTGCCGAGTGTATTTTTCTGCGCTTTGTAAAGAAGCTCCATTCGTTCCCTTGTTATTTCAACCATTTATAAATCACCCTTTTGTCAGACGTATTTTAAAAACGGCGGCGGATATATATTTTTATTTTCCGCCGCCGAACCGAATTAAATAATTTTATCCGGGTAACCCAAGTTACCCAAGTCTCTTGATGGATTCCTCGATCTTAGCCATTTTCTCCCGGGCCTTTTGCAGCTTTGCTTTTTCGTTTTCTATCTGCTGCTCGGGGGCTTTAGCCATAAATCCGGGGTTATTCAGCTTGTTTGAGGAAAAGTCAATGTCCTTCTGAACAGCCGCTTTTTCCTTGTTAAGGCGGGCAAGCTCCTTGTCCCTGTCAACAAGCTCGTTCATGGGAATGAGTATCCTTGCGGCGGTAGTAACCGCAGCCGCTGCGTCGGGAATGTCAAAGCCGCTTCCTATTTCCACCGACGTAGCATATGCCAAACGTTCAAAGAACATTATGCCCTGGCCGAAAACGTCCCCGTGAGAGGTCTCGATATAAAGCTTTGTTTTTACGGAGGGCTGGACGTTCATTTCCGAGCGGAGGTTTCTTACTGCCTTGATACCCTCGATAATATTTTCAAATGCGGCGGCTTCCGTTTCAAAGGTAAGCGCCTCGTCAAATACCGGATAATCGGACAGTATGCAGGGAACTCCGCTGTCGTCGATAGCAGACCATATTTCCTCTGTGATAAAGGGCATAAAGGGGTGCAGCAGACGAAGCGTGCCCGACATTACCCATACAAGAACCTGTTGGGCTGCAAGAGCGGTTTCGCCTCCTGCCTGGATCCTCGGCTTTGTAAGCTCGATATACCAGTCGCAGTAAACGTCCCATATAAAGTCGTAAAGCTTCTGGCTTGCAACTCCCAGCTCAAAGGCGTCAAGGTTCTGATTTACTTCCTTTGCAAGGGTGTTGAACTTGCTTACTACCCACTTATCCTCCATGGAAAGGTTTGCGGGAAGTCCTGTTGCCTTAAAGTCCTCGGGGAGATTCATCAGTACAAAACGAGAAGCATTCCAGAGCTTGTTGGCAAAGTTTCTTGCCGCCTTTACCTTGTCGTCGATATAGCGCATATCGTTGCCGGGGGCGTTGCCCGTTGCCAGCATGAAACGCAGAGCGTCTGCGCCGTATTTGTCAATGACCTCCAATGGGTCAATGCCGTTGCCGAGGGATTTGGACATTTTCCGCCCCTGCTCGTCCCTTATTAGCCCGTGGATAAGCACTGTGTCAAAGGGAACTCTGCCCGTACACTCAATGCCCGAAAACATCATTCTCATAACCCAGAACGGAATTATATCATATCCGGTAACAAGGGTATTAGTGGGATAAAAATACTTTAAATCCTCTGTTTCTTCAGGCCAGCCTAATGTTGAGAAAGGCCACAATGCTGAACTGAACCATGTATCCAAGGTGTCGGGGTCTTGACGCATTTCTTTGCCGCACTTAGGGCACTTTGCAGAATTTTCTTTTGTAACAATCATTTCACCGCAGTCGTCGCAATAAAATGCGGGTATTTGATGTCCCCACCAAATCTGACGGGATATACACCAGTCACGAATGTTTTCCAACCAGTGGAAATATATTTTATCAAACCTTTCGGGTACAAACTTTGTTTCCCCGTTCTTCACAGCGTCAATTGCAGGCTGCGCCAAAGGCTTCATCTTAACGAACCACTGAGTGGAAATTTTCGGCTCGACTGTGGTGTGACATCTTTGGCAGGTGCCTACATTATGGCTGTAATCCTCGGTTTTTATAAGGAAGCCTCCTGCTTCGAGATCGGCAAGTATAGCCTTTCTTGCCTCGTATCTTTCCATGCCGCCGTACTTTTCTATACTGTCGATTATCTTAGCATCGTCCGTCATAACATTGATAATTTCAAGGTTATGCCGCTTGCCGACTTCAAAGTCGTTGGGGTCGTGGGCGGGGGTGATCTTTACAACGCCCGTACCGAAATCCTGCTCAACATAATCGTCCGCAACAACGGGAATTTCCCTGCCAACAAGCGGCAGGATAAGGGTCTTGCCGATAATATTTTTATACCGCTCGTCATTGGGATTTACTGCCACAGCCGTATCGCCGAGCAGTGTTTCGGGGCGGGTGGTGGCAAGCTCAACATATCCGCTGCCGTCCTTTAAGGGATAGCGCAGATGCCAGAAATGCCCTGCCTGTTCCTCGAAAATAACCTCGGCGTCCGACAATGCGGTCTTGCAGCAGGGACACCAGTTTATCATACGTTCCCCACGGTAAATAAGCCCCTTGTTAAAGTAGTTTACGAATACCTCTTTAACTGCCGCCGAACAGCCCTCGTCCATGGTAAAGCGTTCTCTTGACCAGTCGCAGGACGATCCGAGCTTTTTAAGCTGCTCCACGATCCTGCCGCCGTACTGCTTTTTCCATTCCCAGGCACGCTCCATAAATTTCTCTCTGCCGAGGGTCTCCTTTGTAAGCCCCTCCTTTGCCATGGCGTCGACTATTTTTACCTCCGTGGCAAGGGCGGCATGATCCGTTCCGGGCAGCCATAGGGCGCTGTAACCCGACATTCTCTTGTGACGGATAAGAATATCCTGCAAGGTCTCGTCAAGAGCGTGCCCCATGTGAAGCTGACCCGTAATATTCGGGGGAGGTATCACAATAGTGTATGGAGTTTTCTTAGGATCGACCTCCGCCCTGAAGCAGCCGTTTTCCTCCCACTGCTTGTAAATTCTTTCCTCGAACTCCTTTGGTTCGTAGGTTTTCGCCAGTTCCTTCTTCATACTTTTGAGCTCCTTTACTTAATTGTGTACACTCAAAATACATTGAAACTTAAGGGGATTCCCTATAACTTTCAAAACTTTGAGCCTTCCTTTCGCTTCGGGACATAAAAAACGCCCCGAACCTGTAAATTAGTTCAGGGCGGATATTCCGCGGTACCACCTGAATTCGCAAAAGTGATATACTAATGCGCGCTCATTCCTTTCTGTAACGGGAAATCCCGTCGGGAACTAATAATATGCATACAAAAGCACACGTTCGCACCCGCAGCTCCGAGACTACTTCGCCGCCGCTCCCTTAGAGGCTTGCACCAACCGCCTTTTCTCTGCAAGGGGGACTTACAGACTACTCCTTCTCTTCACAGCCTTTTTTTGATATTACAGTTAGATTATACCACAGCTTTTTCCTTTTGTCAAGTGGTTTTTCGTAAATTATTATTTTGCCGTATTATTAAAGTACCCGGCAAATCGCAGATTAATCCGAAAACACATAAAAACGTCCCTCCGACAAGCGAAGGGACATTATGTAATAGCTTATATCCACATAGAAATATCCGTCACAAAGGCATAAGGGTCGGCACGCATTTTAAGAAGCGCCGCCGCAAGCAAAGCCCGTGTGTCTATAAGAAAAGCCTTTGCCTCGCCTATCTGTCCCTTTTGTATGTCGGGCTCTTCCAGTATCCATTCTATGCGCCCGAATTCGCTGCCCCAGCCGAAATCGTCTCCCCCTCTGTAAGCCCGCTTCTCGCCGTTCACGGTATAGGTTTTAGACTCGGTCGGGCGGATAAAGGGAGGCTTTACTATCTCCTCAATGCCGTGCATAAAAGTGCAGGAATCGAGTATCTCTCCTATGAAAAGCAGCTTGCCTTTATAAACTGGCAGCAGCATAAAGGGCGAATGAACTCCCACGGCAACATCGTCCATTATATGCCCCACGGTGAGAGTATGGGCAAGCCTGCCCTTAGCGCACACAGAATGGGTGGGATTAACGCTTCGGACAACTCCCGGCATACGCCAAAACACCCTCGGCAGCAGACCTATGCAAGGCTCTGTTGTTTCGCTGTCAAAAACGGGATTTTCAGCATTGACATTTTCATATGTGAGCGCAGGCATGAGCAAAGTGCCTTCCTCGCCGATAACGGCTTCGATATCCCCGATTATTTCCTCGGGAGTGCGCTTTGTCTGCATGGCCTTCATTGAGGAATGCACCAGAACAACATCGCCGCTGCACAGTCCCAGGTCTTTCATCTGCTGTCTGTAACGCTTGCTTTCGGTCATATATCAAGCCCCTTTTTCTTTATTGGCATAAGCAGATCAAGCTGCCCGTCAATGCCGTTTTTCGGCCAGCCCATGTGTGAGGAATAGACCCAGTTCAAATGCTCCTCCAGGCAGCCTCCCATTATCTCCAGACCCTGCGGGTCGTAATTCAGCTCATAGTCCGAACTGTTCTTTACCCACTTTTCCAGCTCTCCCCAATATTGGAACTCGGGAAATTTTATGGTCAGAGCCGCAAAAAGTCCCCCGTTAAAATGCTTCTTTTTCATAGGCTCGGGAACGTCCATATCCTCGGGGATAGTGACCCATACCTCGTAGCCGTGAATGCCTCCCTCAAGTATTCCGGGATTGGGGTGATTAAAGCCGAAATATCTTGAATCGGGCTTTTTCTCATAAAGCCGTTTATCCTTTATAAACTTGTCGACAAGGTCTCCGACGCTTTCCTCGGGTTCCTCCCCTATCACATGGTTTGACGCCACCGTAAAAGGCGGCAGCAGCACTATACGAACAGGCAGTTCCTTTGCCAGATTTTCATTGGCTTTGTTCAGTTCACTCATACCGAAATTCTCCTTTAAATTTGATTTTGAAAGAACCAGTCCCTTGGCCGCCTCCATAAGCTCTGAGTCCCCAAGACCGTCTATGGGATTTTTGCCGGAATTATTTTCCAGCCGTCTTACGAACTCCATAAGAACCTTTCTAACCGTTTCCAAGGACTTTATCTGCCCGTCCAGCTCGGTAATATTTTCACGGAGGATATTGACTGCATGCTCGCCCTTATCCTCCAGTATCACCGCAATGCCCTTAACGGGGATACGCAGCTTGCGAAGCAGGATTATCATCTGCAAACGCTTTATCGCCTCTTCATCATAGCACCTGTAAGCGTAATTTTCTACGTGCACAGATCTCAGCAGTCCCATTTTTTCATAATACCGCAGCATTCTCGGAGTGACCTCATATCCCTTTGTGACCTGACTTATTGTAAGCAGTTCCATAAGCACCGCTCCTTTCATATTTAATTTTAAACTACGACACGGTGTCAGAGTCAAGCTTTTTAGTGTAAATATTTTAAATATTTTCTATTGAATTTTTATGAATAACACGTTTTAAAATAAATACAGGCAAAATGACCGCCCATTCCGCAGAGATACGGAATGAGCGAACTTGTTAAATATATATTTTTTGAATGCGCTGCCCAAATCGCAGTGCGGCAAGTAAAATCCCGCACCTTTAAGCCTTGCTATGCGTGCTGCTTCACTGCAAAGGAAAACGCTTCCCCCTCTTTGATAAATTCCGCACAGCAGCCTTTGGGAATTTCTCCCGAGATAAGCCCGCAGCTTAAAAGGTTCTCCACCTTTTCGGTTATGATATGCCGCAGTCCTCTTGCCGCCGAGGGAGATTTTACCGCCTCCGCAGTCAGCGCCTCCACTGCCTCGGGGGCAAATTCCAATGATATTTCCATTTGCGCCGCCCGCTCGCAAAGCTCATTTAACAGCTTGCCTGCCAGCGCCCTTATGTCATTTTCTCTCAGCTTGTCAAATACTATCACCTCGTCGACCCTGCCCAGAAGCTCGGGACGGAAAAATTTCCGCATTTCTTTCATAACGTCGCTTCTTGCACGTTTACGTTCCGTTTCCTCGTCGGCAATTCCTCCGAAGCCGAGAGACGAACCTATCTCACCCGAATTTCCCACTCCTATATTCGAGGTCATGATTATGACTGTGTTTGCAAATGAGACACGCCGTCCCTTGCCGTCGGTGAGTATACCGTCCTCCAGAATTTGCAGCAGGATATTGGAAACGTCCCCGTGCGCCTTTTCAATTTCATCAAAAAGCACTACCGAATAAGGCTTTCTGCGCACCTGTTCGGTAAGCTGTCCGCCCTCCTCGTAGCCCACATACCCCGGAGGCGAACCGATAAGCCGTGACACGCTGTGCTTTTCCATATACTCCGACATATCAAAGCGGACAAGGGCGTTGTCGCTGTCGAAAAGGCTGCGGGCAAGGGATTTTGCAAGCTCGGTCTTGCCCACTCCCGACGGCCCCGAAAAGATAAACGACCCCACGGGACGGCGTGGGTCACGAAGTCCCGCTCTGTTCCGCCTTACAGCGTTCGCCACTGCCTTTACCGCCTCATTCTGCCCTATCACCCTGCTGTGAAGCTCCTCTTCAAGCCGCAGAAGCCGTTTGCTCTCGTCCTCGGTTATCCTTGCCGCAGGTATTCCCGTGGCTGTGGAAAGCACTGCCGCTATATCGTCGGGGGTTAGCACAGGCAGTTTGTCGACGTCGTTTTCTTCCGTTTCACTCCCCGTCTGCCTTTTTCTTTTCGGGGGATTTTTTTCCGCAGCCGCAACAGCCGCAACAGCCGCCCGCAGTTCATCATCAAAGCCTTTTTCGCTGCGGCTTATATGCAGTCCCGACGCTGCCTCGTCAATAAGGTCTATCGCCTTGTCGGGCAGGCACCTGTCGGTAAGATACCTGACGGACATATCCACCGCCGCCCTGACTGCTTCCTCCGTTATCCGCACTCCGTGGTAATCCTCATAGCAGGGGCAAAGTCCCGATATTATCCGCACCGCCTCCTCGGGTGTGGGTTCTTTTACCGTCACCTGCTGGAAACGCCTTTCAAGGGCAGAATCCTTGCCGATAAATTTCCTGTATTCATCAAAGGTGGTAGCGCCTATTATACGCAGCTCACCACGTGCAAGTTGGGGTTTCAGAATATTTGCGGCGTCGATCGCCCCCTCGGCTGCACCTGCACCGACAATGGTGTGCAGCTCATCTATAAACAGGATTATATTGCCGTTTTCCACTACCTCGTCAATGCACTGCTTTATCCTGTCCTCGAAATCCCCACGGTATTTTGCACCTGCCAGCATGGAGGTAAGGCTTAGAGAAAAAATGTGCTTGCCACGCAGGGTGTCGGGAACATTCCCCGTCGCCACTGCCATGGCGACTCCCTCTGCCACAGCGGTTTTCCCCACTCCCGCCTCTCCCACAAGGCAGGGATTGTTTTTGGTGCGCCGTGACAATATCCGTATCACTCTTGCGATCTCGCCCTCACGGCAAAAAACGGGGTCGCATTTATTCTCCGCCGCAAGTGCTGTGAGATCACGTCCGTATTTTACCAGTGTGGGGGCTTTTGTAATGGGCGGATAATACTTTACATCAAGGCTCGAAAGCCCCCTGCAGGTGCTCAGTATCCCGGTGCAGCTCGCCCCGATGTCGGTTATGATATTCACCGCCGTGCAGTTTTCCTCCCGCATAAGGGCGGCAAGGATATGCTCCGTTCCCGCAAGTCCTCCGCTGCCCCCGAAACGGCAGGCGCCGCTTAAAATACGGTTCACCGCAGGGGTCACCGACTCGCTGCCCACTGCTGTAGGCTCGCCCCTGCCGATAAGCCGCACTATCCTGCCCATGACCTTATCCTCGGTAACGCCGCAGGCCTTTAACACGCTTGCTGAAGTGCTGCCGCTCTCCCCTGCCAGCGCCAGCAGCAGATGTTCGCTGCCCACATAGGTGTGCCCCAGCTTGCCTGCCTGAACAAAGGCTTTATTTACAACAGTGTTGGCTTTTTTCGTAAACAGCTCGGAATTGTACATTTCAAATTTGCTCCTTTTTCTTCAGGTTGATTTTTTGCTGTTTTATTCCGGAAATCCGATCAGAATTATTATGCCCTGTTTTTTTCCAAATCAACCATATATTAAAAAATTTGCTGCAGTATAGCAATTTCACATATGCATACTTTTATTATGCACCATTATTTATAAAATACCTGTCATATTCTGCAAGCTTAAAAATATTTTTTGAAAATATAAATGCAGAAAATGGAAAAGACTTGACTTATTCTATCAAAATGTGTATAATTAATATTGGAAATATTTTCGACGAAATTTTACAATAGCAAAAAATGCGTTTTTGAAGTGCATAGATGATTGAAGTTATGACAGCAAAAAAAATTGGGCGAATTTTTTTACAATGTTTTGCAAACAGTCTGTTGGGGCAGCCTAATGCATATGGCTATGCAATGCAAGAATGGCTCAAAAAGAAAGGGTTTTAATTATGAGATTGGAAAGACCTTATTTTATGACTAATGAAGAATGGTACTATCATGACCCCGAGGAATGGTGCTATAAACTGACCGATAAAGCTCCTCCGGAGGCTGTTAAGTCTTACGAGGAATTTTACGATAACATATACATAGATGAAAACGGTCAAGAATGTATCACGATGTAAAATGCCCGCAGCATAGCAGAAACGGAGGTAAAAATGGAAATCACAATCAGCGGAAAGGTCATCAAGCATATTTCCGCTTTGAGTTTGGCGTGTACCAACGGGCAATTTTCAAGCTATGTCGTTTATGACGATATAACCGAGAACGGCATTAAGGAAAACCAAGTGCTTTTTTAAGAAGAGGAACTGGAGGACATCAAGGTGAAATAAATATTTAACCGCCTGTAACAGGGCGGTTTTTTTGCCCGAAAAGCAGTGAAAACAAAGGAATATTTTCCGAAACTCTATCATATATATGAACATTAAATATATTGATCGGCTGCATAAACGCCGTCGGCGATTTTCGGCGGACTGTGCGGCAGAACGTAAGATCGGGAGGTATTTTTATGCCGTTTGTATTTTTAAGTCCGTCCACGCAGGAGTGGAACAAATATGCCACCCAGGGCAATGAGGAAGTTTACATGAATATGCTGGCGGACAAAATGGAACCCTATATGCTGGCTTCGGGGATATCCTTTACAAGGAACGACCCCCAGAGAAATGTCACGGGGGCGATCGAGGATTCAAATGCGGGAAATTATGATGTTCATTTTGCCCTGCATTCAAATGCGGGGGGCGGTGAATATGCAGGCAAGCTAAGGGGCATTGACGTGTATTACTCTCCTTATTCGACATACAGCCGTCAGCTGGCTGTGATCACTGCAAACAATCTTCAGCCCATATATCCCATACCCTCAAAGGTCAACACGCTGCCCACCACATCATTGGCGGAGGTAACGAGAACAAAGGCTGTGGCTGTGCTGGCGGAGCTGGGATATCATGACAATGTGCAGGATGAGAAATGGCTGAAACAGAATCTTGATATTATTGCGAGAACACTTGTTCAGTCCCTCTGCGATTATTTCGGGATACCCCTGGTGGAACCTCAGCCCGTGCGTGTGGGGGTAGTTTCCACGGACGGTTCAAACCTCAATCTCAGGAGATTTCCGTCCACTGCGGGAGAGATCATCGGAAAGATACCCAACGGCGGTCAGATGAATGTTTACGGCCGGACAGGAAACTGGTATGTGGTGAAATACGGTGAAACGGTGGGATATGTTTCCTCGGATTTTGTGAATATAATCTGAGCGTGAAATGAGTAAATTAAAACTGCCCGGTTTTCGGCAAGCCTTTTTGCCGGAGATCGGGCAATTTTTTACAATAATTTTGTGCGTTTTTTTGTTATCATTTTTACAGGCGGTTTAAGATATCGGATTTAAATTTTGGGGGGATTTATTTCCGGGATCAAAATCTGTCAAAAAAATCTGAAAGGATGTAGTTAAAATGGACGGTAAAAAACTGTTTGAAAAATTTGACTCGGAGGGAAAATTCGCTGTGCCCGGAAGAGAGGTTTTGTTTGACAAAGTGCCTTGGGAAAAGCATTCGGCATTTGACGGGGTTGAACTTAAACATATTGTTACGGAGGATATGAGCGGAGGAAAATTCAGCTTTCATCTTGTAAAGATCGCACCGGGCAAAAAAATCGGCAGTCACATTCACGAGGGACAGACGGAAACCCATGAGGTAATTGCGGGGTCGGGAATATGCATAAACGACGGCGTTAGCATTGATTATGAGGCGGGGGTGATCTCCGTGTTTCCTGCGGGAGCGGTTCATGAGGTAACGGCGGGAGAAAACGGGCTGTACTTATTTGCGAAATTCTTTCCCGCCTCTTTGATGAGCAAAAATTGAGCAAAAAAAGCGCAGCTGAAAAAGCCTTTTTTCAAAAAATAAATCCCGGCAAATCGGCATTCTTATGCTGATTTGCCGGGATATTTTTATTATCTGCGGAGTTTTTTACAGTCCGTTTTTATGATGAAATAATGCGGCAGGAATTTTTATAGTCAAGAGGCGTAAGTCCCGTAAATTTTTTGAATTCCTTGATAAAGTGGCTTTGGTCGAAAAAGCCTGCGGACAGGGCTGCTTCTGCTAATGCGCAATTGCTGCGGATAAGCCGCTTGGCTTTACGGATACGGTTTTGCACAGCAAACCGGTGTGGAGTAAGTCCGATCTGCGCTTTGAATTTTCCGATAAAACGGTATTTGCTTATAAAGGTGTTTTTTGCCATTTCATCAAGGGTGAACGGGACTTCGGGAGTTGTTTCAAGGGCTGTTTTAAGGCGGTTTATATATATGTCCGGGGCGACGTTTTCGGGGCGGTAGATATGTGCGCTATCAAAACGGGAAAGGATTTCCACGACATTAAAATTTGCGGGCAGAGTAAGATTTTTTGAAAGATCAATGATGTTATTTCTTATGGCTTTTTCGGAAAATTTTTCCGAGTTATTTATGCAAAGAGTCAAGAGGGTGTATTTACTGTCCGGACAAATGCTGTGGGAAACATACGGGTATATGATAAAGGCGTCATTTTCTTTATAAATTTTATCGGTATTTTGAACCGTAAGGGTGACAGCGCCATGCAAAACAACTCCTGCTGTAATAACGGAAATGTGGTTATGGAGGGGGTAGGATATTACGGAATCGCTGCACAAAATAAGCTCTGTTCCCGTTTGTTCATTTGAGATATACTGTATATTATTCTGCTGCATAGGCGTACTCCTTTTTTTATTTTATTATAGCAGGAAACAAAGGGAATGTCAAGAGATGAAAAATGTGAACGGGATGTGCTGATGGGTCAATTAGTCAATTATTTTTAAAAAAGCTATTGACAAGCTTTGGAAAATGTAGTATAATTATGTTAACCGAGGACATTGTCTTTTTTGACAAATATTTATGAGGAGGTGCACAAGGGCGATTTTCCCGTTATGAACGGAGACGGCAGGGAAATGGATTTTTATATGATTACACATATATGCACTTACAAAAATATGGATACATATTCGATTGCTAAGGGTGGGTTTTTAATTGTTATATATATATATAGAAAAATTTTTAAAAGGTATTGTAAAAAGTATATTGATTTGTATTGCAGCTTATTTATTGTTTGCTGTATCGTATCTAGTCATTGGGGAAATAAAGGATTATTTTTCCCGAACAGACGGACTGCAATATGCCTATAGGCTTATGAACTCCAAAAAATTTATTGGTATGGAATATTCGGAATGTTGTGATCTTCTGCAGGACGCAGAAGAAAAATACGAGAACTTTTATTTTCTTGAAGAATATGATTATATTGAGGAATCCGGCTGTAATGTTACAATGAATGGTTCGGTAATTGCTAATTGCCGGGAGTATTTTGCAGGTTATGCTGACGATGCCGATGGTCGTGATGCTCCATATAAGCTCAAAGTATATTTTAGTGCAGATAATAAAGTGATTGGTGCGAATATTTTTGAAAGATGATAAGGTTAATAAAGCGAGAGGAAGATCATTCCGGTTAAAATGCCGTGGAGATGAATTTATGAAAGCATCACGGTACAGCCCTTTTTACAATACGTGAAAGAATGTTGTCAAACGCCTTTATATTTTCCCGTAACTTTCCGATATGCCGAGAGAAACTCTGCACGGACGGAATATTAATGCGGCGAGTGATGTGATTTTCCGCACGGCGGGATAAGATTATGCCCAAGTACCGCAGAAATAAAAAATATATGGAGGAATAAAGATGAAAACTACAGGAAAAGCTGCCGCTATGCTGCTGGCGTGTGCGCTGCTGTGCGGCTGCGGGCAGTCAGGGGCGGCGAATGAGGGATATGCAGATGAGACAAGCGGCATTACCGTGACTTCCGACAGTGCAGTGAGCAGCACGAAGGAGACGGCAGCAGACAGTGCTTTGGCAGACGTACGGGAGACGGTTCGGGAGGATGTCGACAATGAAGATATTCCCGATGATGATACCTTTACAGACTACGATCCCATTGACCCGGAGGACCAAAAGCTGCTTGACGCAGTACGGAACGGCAGTGCACTGGTAATGTACCCTGACGGCAGGATAGACGTTTCCGGAGCGGAGGTGGTCGAGAAGCTTTATAATGTCAATTATTACAGGCATTTGCTGTCGGATGAAGTAGTCGGAATGATGTCAGAGGATATGGGCTTTTCATCAAAGGAGGAATATCTGGACGGAATAATGGAAGAGTATCCCGAGATATCCGATATGACCGACAGCGAGGGCAATATCACAGTCGAAGCAGAGCCTGCGGTGTATATTTCCGTTCCCGGGGGAGGGGGATATTACAACACGGCCGTCGGCGGGGGAAGCAATGCCGAGGCGGCGTTTTACCGCACGGGGCAATGGGTACTGAGTACTATCAGGGAGGATAGGGAGATAATCGATTTCCTGATGAAGGAGATGGAGGAAAAGGGCTATGTTCTGGCTGAAGTACGCTACAGCTGGGACGGCAGGGGCGTTATAAGCGCCTCTCTGAAAAGTTTTGATAATGGAGCGGAACGGGTGCAGACAACGGAAAAATTTCACATCAGCGGCAAGCCCGGGATAATGATAGGGGAAAATTTTCTGTTTTCCGACACGAAAAAGCTGGCTGTTACAAATAACTATGAGCTTGTATATGCAGCAGCAGCGGGAGAATTTACTTCTGATGACTGTGTGCTGATATGCTATGACGACGATTATTACAGGGAAGTCGGTACTCTTGATCTGGAGGAGGTTGCCCGGAAGCTTCCCCGGCTGACGGAGCTTTATATGTATCAGGTGGAGATCGTGAATGAACAGGCGCTTTCGGATATGGTCAATCTGGAGAAGCTTTTGTATTACTCTTCGGGGGAAAATGTTCCTCCGTTTGCCAAGCTAAAAAATCTCAGAGAGTTGTATCTTTTCGGAATATATGATGATTATTCTTTCCTTAATGAAATGACCCGACCGGAGAAGATACATATTAATTATTCTTACGGTGACAGAGGGCTTGCGCCTATTCTTGAATGCACGGGAATAACATCACTGGAAATATGCGGCAGCGGATATATAGACTGTACGGGAATAGATAAAATGACGGCTCTGAAAAGGCTGGAGATAAGATGCTCCGACATTGATTTTGCCCCCATAAGCCGCATCCCCGAGCTGGAGTATCTGTTTATAGAAAGCGACAGCGGGGAGAATCTGAGAGAGCTTGCGAATGCTGCAAAGCTTAAGACCCTGTTTATAATAAACCTTGAGGTAAGAGACTGGCGGTTTCTGGCTCAAATGCCTGCTTTGGAGGAGCTGACGCTGTATTATGTTCCCAATGTTAAAAATGACCACATAAGGCCGCTCAAAAATCTGAAAAGACTGAGCTTGTGTAATTCGGGCTGCAATATTTATGCGGTGGACGAGCTGGAAAATCTGGAGAGACTGGACTACGACTTTTACATAAGAAGTCAGGATTTTTCAAAGCTGAGTGCCTGTAAAAACCTGCGGGAGCTGCATATCAGTGCCTGCGAGGGAACGCTGAACTGCGAGGCTTTGACGGGACTGCCTCTGGAGATACTGTACTGCAAAAGCGTTGATGTGGAAAATGTGGAGAGCCTATCGGAGATAAACTGTTTACGGAGAATTGACATTGCGGTTCGGGAAGGCGATCCCGGCTGGGCGGATATACTGAGGGAGGCTTTGCCGGACTGCAATGTGAAAGTGGAGATTTATGAATGATGTTTTGAACAGCAGACAATGTTTAAATGCCTGTCAGGCAGCTTTACAATAAAAAAACAGTATAATGAGAAAGGATAAATACATATGAAACTTATACCGAAATATTGTGAAAATGTAATAGTGGGTGTTTTATACGACCGCAAGTTTAATTGGTATGTTACGCCGAAGGATTTATGGCGTCTGGATTATAATAAGGAATATGAAGGCTGGGTAAAGTTTTATGAAGAAATGGGACGAACGCAAAAGCGATTTATACACGAGGTAGGCAGCTTTGAAGAATTTTGCAAAAGGCGTTGGGGAATGGCTGTTATTGACAGGATAAATGCCGGGGAATTTTTAGAAAAGATCAAAAAATATTCGGTAACCGTCAATGAACTTAAAGACGCTTATGACAATATGGATAAATCAGACCTGAATCCTGCATTTTTTGTTAATTTTGATAAATTTGCATTTTATTCTAATTTTCCCGAGCCGGAAAATTTTGAAAGCTATGTGCCTGACGGGTGGCAGGGCAATTATGAAAATTTTGATAAACGTATTCCGAAAAAATATGTTTACTGGGAAAAATAAAGGGGGGCTTTTTATGGAAATTTACAATTATAAAATGATACTGAAAATCGGCAAAGAGGGTATTGTATTTAAGAATGGAAGCAAAGTAATTTTCAAAGAATGCAGCGAACGTTGGAACACGGCTCACAATTGCAGCGGGCAGTGCATTGGAGAACGGGACATAACATCAAAGCCGAAATATTTTATGTTTTATTCGGAAGATAAGATCAAGCTTGAAATATCGGGAATTATGCAAAATAAAAAGTTCAACAAAATAAGACAGGCAATTGAAGCTGCGGGGTTTACGACATATGATTTATCTTAATTTATTTTACTGCGTTCAACAGGTGATGTTATGAAATACTCATACAATGAATTAAAGAAAATTACGGAAAAATATTTATCGGGAAATGCCGAAATCGATGAGCTTAAGGCATGGGGAAAAGGGGCATACTATGAATTTTTAATGCATGACTTTTTGCTCATTGACAAAATATACACTTATTACTTTATAAAAATTTTTTCGGAAGAGCCGGAAGAAATTAACAATGCTTTGAAAATTATTACCGGCGATGAGGATTATTTTTTCAGGTACAAATTAAACATTCCCCGAGCAAATAAAAGAATGACGGAATATGAAAATAGAAAGAAATTTTATAAGAATTTATATGATCTGATCCTGGAGCATATTTCGGGCAGGGATATTTACATTGAAAAAATTGAATTTGGCAAGCGGGATATTGCAACTATTTGGGATATGCTGGAATTTAAGATCACGCATATGGTTAATGACTCGATTTATGAGGGGAATATTTTGGGAGTCGGTTATTCGATCGAAATGTTTCCGGAAAAGACAGAATGTTATAGTTCCAATGATTTGTACAGTGCGATTTTAGCGTACATTGAATGCCTGCTTGGAAGGCGGGGAATTATTATTGAGGTGAGTTATTTTCGTGGAAATGCGGATTTGAATATTTTTCCGGAGGCCTGACTCCCCTGTCGGTCTTTGCAGTTTGATCGGTTCCGGGTGATGACAAAGATTTGCATTTGTAAATATGCACTTATCATTTATATATTATCAGTATATAATTGGGCATATTTGACAAAATTTGATTTTTTTCAAAAAATCTCTTGACTTTTATCGGATTTTGGTATATAATAAATAAGTCATATGACAAGTAAAAATGGCTGCGTAGCTCAGGGGCTAGAGCAATCGGTTCATACCCGGTGGGTCGTAGGTTCAAATCCTACTGCAGCCACCATTTTTACTCGCTGTTTCCCATTCGGCGAGTTTATTTGGCCCGTTGGTCAAGCGGCTAAGACGACGCCCTTTCACGGCGTAATCATGGGTTCGATTCCCGTACGGGTCACTTTTTCACTTCCCCGCAAATGCCTATTCTACGGC
>CAZGAZ010000002.1:0-91897 GCA_964523835.1 uncultured Ruminococcus sp. | reverse complement strand
CAAGTACAAAGGCAAGTGATGAGTTTGAAGAATATACCGTGCCTGCGTCTGCCTGGGCGATTTTTTCAGGAACGGGTACAAATAAGTCAATACAGGAACTGGAACAGCGTATCATAACAGAGTGGCTTCCGACCTCGGGATATGAATACGCAAACGCCCCCGATATTGAGGTTTACCTGAATCCCGATCCGCAGAATGCGAAGTATGAAGTATGGATACCCGTAGCAAAGAAAAAGGGATAGGAGAAATTTATGGACGAGAAATTCAATATGTTTACGGAAACGGTTGACGAGCGTTTCCGCAGCTTTGTAAGCCAAATCAACGAGTATCTGACGGCAAGCGGCTGCAAGTGTGATATAAAACTGCAAAAGAGCGGCTATGTTGTGTCCTATGTGCCGGGCGGCAGCAAGAGGACTTTGGCAGCGTTTATATCCCGAAAAACGGGAATGAAGCTTCGCATTTATCCCGAACATATACAAAAATATCAGAGCTTTCTCGATACACTTCCCGAAAATGTAAAAAAGGATATCAGGAGAGCGTCCGTCTGCAAAAGGCTTGTCGATCCCCATGACTGTAATCCGAAATGTGTAATGGGGTATACATTTTCGCTGGACGGCGAGCAGTATCAAAAATGCCGTTATATGGCGTTTCAGCCTGCGCTGAGTGAGGAAAACAATCCGTACATAAAGCAGTTTTTGGAGAAAGAATTGCAGGCGTACGCCGACTGTGAGTAGGCAGGATGTTATTGCAGAACGGGTGAAAAGCCGATATATATTGTCCCTTCGGGTAAAGCTTCCGCCGCAGTTGTCATTACACGGCAATTGCGGCGGGAGCTTTATATATGGGAGATCAAATATTAGAAAAAAGCTTAAATTATTTGTAGCGCTCCAGATTGTTTTTGAGCACTGCCACCTGACCGTCAAGCTCCTCGCTGGCAGCGGCGGCATTCTGCGCTGTTGCGGAGGTCGTCCCTATGACAGTTTCCACCTCGCTGAGTTTTTTGACAATATCCGCAAGCATGGTTTTCTGTTCCTCGGAAACGTCTGCTATTTCGGAAACGGACTTGCTTATGGAGCTTGTTTCGTTTACCACCTCGCCCAGCATCCGTGCAGCCGAATTTGCCGCAGCCGTGCCGCTTTCAATGGTTTTTACGGTGCTGTCGATAAGCTCCGCAGTGGAGTTTGCGGCCTCTCTTGATTTTGCCGCAAGATTGCGCACCTCGTCCGCCACAACGGCAAAGCCTTTTCCTGCCGCTCCTGCCCTTGCCGCTTCGACAGAGGCGTTGAGCGCAAGTATATTTGTCTGGAATGCTATATCCTCAATGGTGGAATTCATCTTGACTATTTCGGTGGCGTAATGTGAAATGCTCTGCATAATTTCCAGAAGCTCCTGCATTTTCTCATTGCCGCTGTTGACCGTATCGGTAGCCTTGACCGCTCTTTCCTTGACGTCAAAGGCATTTTCGGAGGACTGTGAAACACGGGTGTTTATATCCTCCAGATTTGCGTGTACGTCACCTATAAGCCTTGTCTCATCGGAAGCAGCGCCTGCAAGCTCGGACGCTCCCTCGGATACGCTGCGGGAACCGTCGGCGATCTGCTGCGAGACCGTGCCCAGCTGTGCAAAGGTGGATTGCATTGCTCCGCATATGCCACGTATGGACTTCTCCATTGCCGTAAATTCTCCCGCAAACCGCAGCGAGCTGTCGTATACAAATTTCCCCGCAGCCATATTTGCAAGTATTCTTCCGATTTCGTTTATGTAGGATTTGAGCGACAGGTTGGTCGCCTCCAATGAATGGCATATGCTGCCTATCTCATCATTTTCCGTCCCGGGATAATTATGCTCCAGAACGCCGTTGGACATATTTGTAACAATGCTTTCTATATCCGACAGGGGGCGCAGTCTCCTTGTAAACTTGAAATAGAAGAAAGCCCCGCCGCCGAAAATTGCAGCGAGCGATATTATTACCGCAAATATAATTATATTGTTCAGCTGAGACATGGCTTCATTGTAATCCGCCGCATAAAGGACCTTCCACCCCGTATCGCCGATAGGAACTACAGGGAAATATCTCATTATGCCATCGTAGCCCTCGCCCGAAACAACATTCGTGCTGCCTGCCGCCGCAAGCACATCGCTGTATATGGGGCCAATGTCAAGAAGCTTTGTTACCACCTCTTCATTGCCCACCAGCTTGTGGTCGTAGTCGCTGTTCTGTGAATGGGCTACAATATTGTCCGAAGCGTCCACAAGAACAGCATAGCCGTTGGTGTCGGCTTTAAGCTCCTGAGAAAGCGTCAGCAGCTCGGAAACCTCAATATCAAGTCCGCATACGCCAAGGACAGTGCCGTTATCCGAAAGCAGCGGACTTGCTACCGTTATAACTATCTTTCCCGTAATTGCGTCTATGTACGGGTCGGTGACGACCTTATCCTTAGTAGACTTTGCCGTCTTATACCAGCCTCTCTCCTGAGCCACGTAATTTTCCCCCACAGGATAAACGCTGCAGACCATTCCCACAGTATCCGTTTCCCATGCAAGATAGCCGTTCATTATGCTTGACGAACATGGGTGAACGACCTCCAGCATATACTGCTGCAATTCGTCTCCGTGCAGGTCATTGTGCACCGCAGCACGTGCAAAGCCGTCGGCAATGGTAGTATGCTGCGTGAACCATGCGTCCATTTTTGCGGATTCCGTTGCAACAGTGTGATACAGGTCGGATTTTATCGACTGGGTATATTGAAGGTGGACATTTACCGAGAATATCAGACATACTACCACAAGTGCAACCGCCAGCATTCCCATTGATGATGTAAGTATGCTGCTTAGCAGGCTTTTCTTTTTCATTATATTCTTCCTCCGGATTATTTTTTTCTGTCCGATACCGAAGCAGAACTTCGGACAACGGAAAAGTATCTAAATTTTACTCAGGTCAAGCAGTTCGTCAGCCATGGTCTTAACGCTGCCGAATGTTTTGGATGTAGCTGCTGTTATTTTTTTCTGATTGTCGGTCTCTTCAACTATGGAATTTGCCTTTGAATAGGAATTCTGCACAAGTTCCTCCATTTGCTGCGCCATTTCGTGGACCTGTCTGCTGCTTTCGCCTGTCCGCTTGCTGTTTTTGGCGATCTGCTCCGTTTTGTCACGGGAGTCCGCCTGAAGCTGCCCCAGCTCACGGGCAGACTCCTGTGCTTCCGATATCTGTGTGATACCCGTGTTTACCGAGCTAAGGTTCCGCATATTGGACTTTTTCACCTCGTCCAGCATTTCAAGCACCTTTTCCACTACCTCAGAGATAGAAACGCTTGACACCTTGGAACGCTCCGCAAGGGTGCGTATCTCTCCTGCGACTACCGCAAAGCCCTTCCCGTGCTCTCCTGCGTGGGCGGATTCTATGGAAGCGTTTATGGCAAGTATGTTTGTCTGATCCGAGATATTTGTTATCTCATCAACAAGCTTTGTTATATCCGCAATAACGTCCTCAAGGCTGTGAATGGACTTTTCGGTCATATCCGCCGAGGCTTCTATCTCCCGCATACTTTCCACTGCACGGTTCATCTGCCCGACATAATTTTCCATACGGCTGCATATGTCGTCGGAAATGCTCATCATTTCGCCTGCCTTTTCGTCAATAGAGGATGTGGCTTCTACCATTTCATTCACAGTGCCCTGCATGGAGCTTACATGGCTCATGCTTACAGCGCAGTTGCTGAGCGTGTCGTTGGCGGAGGACACTATGGCTTCTGTTGCTCTTTGGGTCTCGGACATATCCTTTGCGAGCCTGTTCATCATATCCGCAAGGCTCTGGGAAACGTTCCCGCATTTTTCCATTATCTCTCCCACCTGCTCTGAGCTGTGGAGATTTTCCAGTATCTTTCTTGAAGCCCCCGCCACGCTTATAAATACGCAGCTCATAAGAACGTGCTCTATGGTAAAGCCCATCATATAGGGAACGAACGTCAGATTCGGAGCAGCGTTGCCGTTTGCAACAGCGTCTATGACACGGTAATAAGTTGATATGAACAGCAGTATGTAGGTTATTACCGATATCCTGACCGTGAATTTCTTGTCAAAGTACATACAGCTGAAAAGCTGAGCCATACCGTATGTCATATAAATCCCCACAGAAGAATTCATACCCAGCAGCATTATAATAAACCCCACCGACAGCACGCCCACGTATTTCATTATCCTGACTGGAACTCCCAGCCTCTGCAAAACAAACGGACCTACCGTGCAGAAACAGCCTATTATCGAAAGCTTTGTCAGGGCTTCGTATTTGATCCAGAAAATGCCCGCCGCAGTCAGTAAGAACAGCGCAGGGAAAACCAGAGTCATCCACAGCAGGACTTTTGTCATTCGTTTGTTTACCTTTGCGTCGTTTTGTTCAAAGAAATCCATATTTTTTCCGTTAGCTTCCATATACAGTTTTCCTTTCTCCGGATTCTCAGGAGTGTTTTTGTATACCTCAGAGTGCACAGTGATACAAAATTCCATTAAATTATATATTATTTCGGCAGAATTTTCAAGTGTTTTCACTTAAACGACAGTTTTTTCACTTATTTGACATCAAAATCTCTTGTCCGATAAAAGAAAATATGGTATAATTATCTTTAGGGTACTGCTGATTAAAGGTATTTCTCCCGCCGCAGGCTGGAGAAATACCGCCCTATACAGCCATTTTTAAAATGTAAAATGGAAAAAATATTTAAGCGATTTATTCAGCGTTTCCTTAGAAATAGGTTCATAGATGGAGGATATTGCAGATGTACCGTATATCTGTATGTGACGACAGCAGGGGAGAGCTTGAAAAAATATGCAGTATGATAAACGATTATACTGCCCTTAATAACATAGATGCGGATATAAAAACCTTTTCCTCGCCGGGGGAGCTGCTCCGGTATGAGGACGGGGACCTTTGCTCCGATATTTACATACTGGATATAATTATGCCCGATATGAACGGCATTGAGCTGGGCAAAGCCATAAGGAGGAATAATCCGGGAGCTTTTATTATTTTTCTCACCACCTCAAAGGATTACGCCCTTGAATCCTATTCGGTAAAAGCGTTTTCCTACCTGATAAAGCCTGTGGAAAGGGAGAAATTTTCTGCGGAGCTGGAGGACTGCTTTTCACGCATAAGCAAGCCGCCCGAGCGTTTTGTTCTCAAATGCTCCTCGGGGACATTTTCCGTGACCGCAGAGGACATTATTTACATAGAATACTATAACCACCGCATGATATACCGCCTTGCGGACGGAAGGACAGTCGAGAGCGTTTATTTCAGGGAGACCTTTGACAGCATGATCGTGGACTTTATCAAAAACGGTTCCTTTATCAAGACCTCCGCCAGCTACCTTGTCAATATGAGGCATATCCGAACGGTGAACGCAAACGACTTTATACTTTCCGACGGAACTTTTCTCTCGATCACACGAAAATATGCTGATGCAAGGAAAAAATACATAGACTATGCACTGAACGGAGGCGAACCGCAGTGACGACCTTTGAAAACGATATTGTTTATTACATGGTAAAATCACTGGTAGTTGTGAGCGGCACTCTGGGTATGATGTCGTCCTGTATGAAAATAAAGTGTACACTGAAAAAAATTATTGCAGCATTTGCGGGATATATCTTATGGACGGGCATTTTTACCTTTTTCTCAATGAAGCTTTTCGGGATCGTCACTATGCTCAGGCTTTGCATACCGATGATATCCGTGCCCGCAATGGTAATTCTTTATTTTATGTCCACATATTCGCCCTGGCAGGCAGTATTCAGCTACACTATGCAGCTGAGCATTTCGGTAATTCTTGCCATATCTCAGACGATAGCCGTTACGGTTCTGGGCGGGGGAAAGGCTATGGATCTGCTTATAAGGCTCTTAAGCTATTTCCTGTGCATTTTTGCGGAATACAGATTCCTCAGGAAGAAATTTTCCCTGCTTGCTTATCTTCCCGACAAAAGCTGGCGGCTTCTGACCTTTGTCCCCATATGCTTTACGGTTCTGTTTTTTCTTATCGGCACATACCCGGTACATTACACTGAATCTATCCCTAATATTATTTATCTGTACGCCATTACAGTGGTTATGCTGCTTATCTATGTGATAATTTTTCACAGCCTTATAAGCCAGTATAATCTGCAGCTTTCCGAATACACCAACAGCATACTTACGGCTCAGAGCGAATCCTTTCAGAAGCAGCTGGAGGCGATAAACTCAACTGAGGAGCAGATAAAGATAATGCGTCATAATATGCGGTATAATCTGATCGTTGTTGCGGATATGCTTGCTGCGGGAGATACAACCGGGGCGGTGGAATATTTAGGCTCTTTCGGCAAGAAGCTGGACGACGCCAAGGAAAGCTCATACTGCTCCAACTCCACGGCGAATGCTATTTTAGCATATTATATAGAGCGGGCGGAAAGCAAGGGAATCACCGCCGAGGTGCATTTTGCAATGCCCGAAAATATAGATATTGACATTATAGATTTCACAGCGGCTGTGGCAAACGCTCTTGAAAATGCGGTTAATGCCTGTGCAAAGGTCGAGGGAAGAAAAAGGCGGCTGCGTATCAGGACCACGGAAAGAGAGCAGTACATTGTGGAAATTGCCAATAATTACACCGGAGATGTGATCTTTGACGAGGAAGGGCTGCCCACTTCAAAGGAAAGCGGCCACGGCATAGGTACTCGCAGCATTGCAGCGTTTGCACGGAAAAATAATGCCGTCCTCGATTACGACGTTACCGAGGAATGGTTCAAGCTGAGAATAGTTCTTCCAAACGATGAAAAATAGACAGTGTTTGCTTACTGCGTTAAAGAAAAATCCTCCGTGCTTCAGAAACGAAGCCGGAGGATTTTTTATGTCAAGCTTTTTACTCACCGATAAGAAGCTCTCTTGGAGCTATCTTCTTTACCCTCAGCGACATAAGGCAAGCCGCTCCGAATGCAAACAAATCAAGCCCTATCCCTGCAATTATGTTAAACCCCACAGGAACGGCAAAGGTGCTTTTTACCACCCCCAGGCCGCTTAAAAATACAGCCGTAAGCGGGTTTATGATCTGCATACTTATTATTATCCCCACAGCCGAGGATATTATCACCGAGGGCATGAAACTGAGCGCCGTCTGAACAACAAGCTGCCCCGCAGTAAACCCAAGCGCCTTTAAAATGCCGTAGTCACGCTTTTTGCCGCCAAGCAGTGTTCTCACAAGCAGGTACATTACAAAGATTATCACAATGCAGCTTATTATGAGAATTGCCGCAACAATTACCGTCATCAGAGAAATATAAACTTTCGAATTGGCAAAAAGAATAGCATTAATGTTAAGAGTGCTGATTACACCGCTGCCGAAGTCCTCCGATATTTCGCTGTTGAAATCATCAATGTCCGTATCCTCGGTCAGGTTTATAAAGTAGGCGGCGCTTTGCAGTTCCCCCAGTTTTTCGTAGCCCTCACGGGTAATGATACAGTCCTTTCCCATATTGTTGGTTATCTGAACAACTCCCGAAACAATGTATTTGCCCGAATTGTCTCCCGCTTCCAGGGTAAGCTCATCACCTGCCTTTATGCCGTTATCCTTTGCGTATTTTGCGGCAATTGCAAACTCATTGTCATACATCGGGAAACGTCCCTCTATCAGCATGGTTCGATTATTGAGCTTGGAGCAATCGTCCGCTACGGCGAATGCCAGGGTGCCCCCTCCGACATGCCGGACTTCAAAATAATCATTGATGTACAAATAGAATTTTTCAACACGGCTGTCGCTTTCAAGTGCGGAAATAAATTCATCCTCACAGCTCAAATCAACGGCTATGCAGGAATCCGCATATTCGCCTGCGATCATATCTATAAAATTATGCATATCAACTATCACATTTTCATACACCACGCCCGAAAATACAATTATAAGCGACAGCACAAGCATTGTAACACAGACCGTGACATTCTGCTTAAATGACGAAAGCATTGCTTTCATTGCCAGCGCAGCATTTACAGGCAGTGAAGTTCTTTCAAGGGGCAGATGATTTTTCTTGAAATTATGAGTAGCTATACCCTGCCGCATTGCCGTTATGGGTTCGAGCCTTTTTATTTTATTTGCGGAAATATACACCGCTGCGGCGGTGACGAACAGTATAAACAAAACCGTAACAATAAACGGCAGCGGCAGGAATTTTACCTCATAAGGAATGCCTGTCTGTGCGATCATCATTTCATTTACTCCGGGGAAAATGCAGTAGGAAAACGCTGCGCCGATCATGGCGGCAGCTGCGGAAATGCCCGAAAACTGCATTATCAGAGCGGAAACGAGCTCCCCGCTTGTATAGCCTATCCCTTTGAGTGCTCCCAGATTCCGCATATTTTCACGGATATAATTCGCAACATTTGAGGATATGACCACTATCCCGATAAGAAGCACCAGAAACGCCATTGCGCTCATTATCCCTGCGCATATCATCTGCGAAATATACCTTGACGTGGTGATCATTTCGTAGTTGTTTCCTGCGATAACAATGGACGGAAATTCACCGCCGAGCTTTTCTTTAAGCCATGTCCCGAGTTCCTCGCTTTTCGCTTTATCCCCGATACGCACGGAAATATAGGTAGAGCTTACAGCGGCGGTATCTTCGGAAAGTTCCTCAAATTTATCCTCCGTCAGCAAAAATGACAGCAGTAAGCAGTTCGGCGAGCCTGACATAGTATTGTTGAAAAAACCGCATACTGTGTATTCGTATTTTTCACCGAAAAGCTCTATTTCCACCGTATCGCCTGCGGAATAGTTACCGCCCGTACCGTAAAGCATAGGAAGATAAATACCGCTTGTGAAGGAGCTGTCCTCTGTAATTTCAAATTTTCCCACGCTGCGTGAAAGTGCGGCGTCCTTTTCAAGCAGCACTCCGAACATAGACGTTTTACCGCCGTTATACTCAAATGAAACAGTTGCGCAGAATGCGTCGTCCATTGAAAATTCCGTGACATCGGCGGAATTTTTCAGTAAACCGGCGGCGTATTCACGAAAATCATCATCGGCGGTATACGCCGAAACATTAATGTGACCGTCGTTTAATTTGTCATGATATCGGTCGAAATTTTTCTTGTAATCTGTACTCAGCATAAGCCAAAGATTCATCATCACCGACGACAGCAGCACCAGCGCAATAATTGCTGCGGTCTGCCCCTTTGCCTTGCGTATATTTGAGCGGGCAAGGAGTATATTCCTGTTAAAATTTCCGGAGTGTAACATACTCACCACCCCATTTCGTTCAGGAAATCGGAGAGCTTTTTGTGCCTCTCCTTGTCATTTGGCTGATATTTTCCAAGATCGCATTCACCCATAACAATGCCGTCCTTTATGTAGAGAATGCGGTTTCCTCTCCGTGCGGAGCGCATATCGTGAGTGACCATTACCACACTCTGACCCTGTTCGTTAAAGCGTGTGAGAGTGTCAAGAACGTCCAGTCCCGATCTGGAATTGAGCGCACCTGTAGGCTCATCCGCAAACAATATTTCGGGGGAATTTATCAGCGCACGGACGATTCCCGCTCTCTGCGCCTGACCTCCCGATATCTGCGTGGGAAATTTGCCGATAGTTTCCTCGGAGATATCCACCGCCGCAAAAAGTTCCCTTGCACGGGCGGCAAGAGCCTTTTTGTCCTTGCTTACAAGCAGCCCCGCCGCAAGAACATTATCAAGAACGCTCATGGTGTCAATGAGATATATTTGCTGGAATACAAACCCGCAATGCTCCTTTCTGAACAGCGCAAGCCCGTCGGAGCTAAGGTCGGAAATTACCGTATCGCCGAAGGTTATTTTGCCGAGACTCGGTGTGTCCATTCCCGAAAGAGCGTACAGGAGCGTGGATTTTCCCGCACCCGAAGCGCCCATGATCACCGTGAAATCGCCCTTGTAAAGCTCCAAGTCAATGTTTTTCAGAACGTGCTGCATAACTCCTCCGCCCGAGAAGCTTTTGCTTAAACGTTCGGTTTTAATTAAAATTTCTTTCATAACAAAACCGTCCTTTCACGTTCCATTATACCCCTTTAAACCTTAACTGTCTTTAAGCATTTCTTAAATATTCCTTAAATCGTTCCGCTGAGTGCGACAAAGACAGTTACCGCAAGCCCCTTTTCACCGTTTTCGATAACAAGTCCGCCTCCCATTTCTTTCATAAAGCAGTCGGAAATATAAAGCCCAAGTCCCGCACCGTCAATATTTGCCGAATTACTTCCCCGCTTGAATTTTTCTTTCAGCAGCGGTATTTCCTTTTCGGGAACTCCGCCGCCGTTATCTTCTATCCTCACTGCAAGGCGGTCATTTTCCCGAAAAATTTCCACCTCGATCTTAGTATTTGCATACTTATAGGAATTTGCAAAAATATTATCGAAAACCTGCTGCAAGCGAAGCTTATCGGCATAGATCAAGCATTCGGGAACGTGGGGGATATCGGCATAATGAAAATAATCCGCACCTTCCAGAATATGGAAAATTTCGCCGCTGTTCATATCGGCGGGTTCCACGGTAAGCTGCTGCAATTCCTCCAGCGTTGCCGAAAAAAGATTGGTGATAAGGGCGTTTATCTGATCTGCCTTATGAATAATGCGGTAATAATTCTGTCTGCTTTTTTCATTTTCGGCAATTGCCGCACCCACCTCGGAGGCCGCCTTTATGCTTGCAACGGGCGTTCTTATGTCGTGGGAAAGCTTTGCGATAAGCTCCTTTTTTGAGGCGTTTGCCCTCGCCTCGGCAATGCGGGCGTTTTTCAGTTCCGTGCGCATAATGTCAAAGCTTTCGGTGAATGCCCCGAAAATATTCTGCCTGTCCATTTTAAGAGGGATATCCAGATTTCCGCCCGCAACTCTCTCGGCAAAATCCTCCAGCTTACGGAAGGGCTTTATGACGGCAGAGTTAAGATATATCAGATATGCGGCGCACAGAATACACTGAAAAGCCGCCGCAATTGCAATGACCGAGACGGCTCTCTTTTTGCTGTCCGCAAGACCTTTTCCGTTGTCGTTGTAAATGATTATTTTACCTACATTCCCGCCGTCATTTTCAATATCAAGAACGGTGTCCCTGTGGCTCACCGCCTCGTTTATGCTTGCGCTGATATTTGCTTTTGTTTTAAGCAGCACATTTCCGCCCCTGTCAATAACGGAATAATCAAGCGCCGTGATATTTTTGTGAGTATCCAGACTGTCCCAATCGTTCTGCACCGACTGCACAGCCGCATTTACTTCCACAGTGTCCTGCCTGTCATTTTGCTCCGTGTTTATGAACCCTATCAATGCGCAGATATCGGCAATAAAAAGCATTGCCAGGCAGACCAGAAAAGCTTTGTATCTCATGGCTTTGCTCCTTGGAATTTGTAGCCGTCGCCCCAGACGGTGATAATATATCTGGGGTTGCCCGGTTCGGGTTCTATCGCTTCACGTATCTTTCTGATGTGTACGTTTAAGGTGCCGTCTCCCGTAAATTTGTCCTTCCAGACATTTTCAAAAATTTCCTGCTTTGAGACCACCCTGTTTTTATTTTTTATGAGATAGGCAAGCAGCCTGAATTCCAAAGACGTAAGCTTTGCGGGAACATTGTTTGCAGTGATCTCCTTTGAGTTAAAATCAACAGTCAGCCAATTGTCGGAGTACGCCGTATCCGTGCCCTGACGGCAGCGCTTGAGCACAGCCTTTACCTTTGCAAGCAGAACGCCGAGGGAATAAGGCTTCTGGATATAATCGTCACCGCCGATGTTAAGGGCAATTATTTTATCGTCATCGCCGGGTCGTGCGGAAATAAAAAGAATGGGTATCTGCGTTTTCCGGCGAAGCTCCCTGCACAGGTCAAAGCCGCTGTCGCCGCCGAAACCGTCAGCGCTGTTTTCGCTGCCGAGGTTTATGTCAAGGAGCAGGATATCCGTCTGATTATTTTCCAGAAAATCACGGCATTCATCGGCGCTGTACACCGCAGCAGCGGTTACTCCGAACAGGTTGAAATACTCTGCGGTGCTGTCCGCAAGAAGTCTTTCATCATCAATTATCAGGCAATCGTATTTCATTTAAAACCTCCATAAGATCAGGGCTTGAATTTATTTTATATTTTAGCACATTACAAATAAAACGTCAATAGCTGTGCAGGATAAACTTATGTGTGACAATGTGCAAAAAGTTAAAAAATATTCTATTGACAAATTTGTGTAAAAGTTGTATAATAATATATGCGGATTTTTGTTGCACTGCTGCATTGTTGCAGGGCAGCTTGATTTGCAGAATATTTACGGTAAATTAACAAAAATGACATATGGTGTAATAAATGAAAAACAAGATAATTCTGCCCATAGCAGGGGCGGCAGCGGTGATGGCGCTGATATTTGCGTTTTCTTCAAAGGACGTGAGCTTCAGCCTCGGTCAGAGCGGGCGTGTTACAAGGGCTTTATGCAGGATAATATTTTTTCGGTTTGAAAGGATGACTGGGGAGCAGCAGGATTTTGTGGTGACGGAGCTGGACTTTTTTGTGAGAAAGCTGGCGCATTTCTGCGTGTATATGCTACTGGGGGCGATGACCTATGGGGTTATGCTTTGCAGTGAGCGTATCGGCAGAAAGCGGAGGTTAGCGCTTGTGATATGCGCATTGTATGCGGCGCTGGACGAGCTTCATCAATACATAGTCCCCGGGCGCACCATGCGGCTGTCAGATGTGGGGATCGATTCGGCAGGGGCGTTTTTGGGCATAATGATAGTATGGGTTGTTATGCGGCTGTGGCAGTCGAGGGACGGGTGACGGTATTTTTGCCCGACGACAGTCGAAATTCGGCGGGGGATATGTTTTGCGGCAGGGTGATATGCTTGAAAATCGCTGCCCGAAGCGATAAATTATAAAGAGGTGAAATTCGGAAAACCGTGAAACGAATAGTAGGAAATATCGGCGCTCTTGCACTGCCGAACGGGAAATATGCTTTTGGGCTGATATTTAAACAATCCTATGTGGGATTTTATAAACAATTTGGCGATAATGAAAAAGATCTGCCGGTTGATGATGATTACTTATTTATATTAAGCGTGCACAGAGAAGTAATAAGCGCAATGAAGCTCGTCGGGAAAAAAGCAATTAACGACCCGAAAGAGATTGAGCCTCCGCCGCAGTGTATTGTTGATCCGTTCACGGGAAAATGCAAGCTTTATGTGAACGGTGAAATAAAACCGTCAACCTATGATGAATGTAAGGACTTGGAAATATGCGCTTGTTGGGAGCTGCGCCATATTACTGACAGATTAATGGGGAACAATAAATGGCAGAATGCTTTTAGCAAGCCTAAGCCGGAATGATCTTTATTTATGCAAAAGCATTTCTTGTCAGGCAGGGTGATATGTTTGAAAATTGCTGCCAAAAGCGATAAATATAAAGAGGTGGAATTCGGAAAACCGTGAAACGAATAGTTGGAAACATCGGCGCTCTTGCACTGCCGAACGGAAAATATGCTTTCGGGCTTATATTTAAACAATCCTATGTGGGATTTTATAAATACTTTGGCGATAATGAAAAAGATCTGCCGGTTGATGATGATTACTTATTCATACTCAGCGTGCACAGAGAAGTAATAAGCGCCATGAAGCTCGTCGGAAAAAAGGCAATTAAAGACCCGAAAGAGGTTGAGCCTCCGCCGCAGCGTATTGTTGATCCGATCACGGGAAAATGTCAGCTTTATGTGAACGGTGAAATAAGACCGTCAACCTATGATGAATGCAAGGACTTGGAAAACTGTGCGTGTTGGGAACTGCGTCATATCACAGACAGATTAATGGGGAACAATAAATGGCAAGGATATTTACGCAAGCCTAAGCCGGAATGATCTTTAATTTATGCAAAAGCATTTCCTGTCAGACGGAGATGCAAAAAAATACCGATACAACAGCCGCCCGGCTGAGGCGTTATGCTTGTAAAGCCGTAAGGCTGTAAGGGAGATAATAAATGAACGAACAGGAACAGACTTTAGATCTGCAAATACTTTTTAAGGTGCTGCGGGTGAGGCTCATACCGATAATTGCGGTGATGATAGCAGGGGGGCTGATAGGCTTTGTTATGTCGGCCTTTGTGCTGCAAAAGCAGTACACCTCCGAGGCGCTTTTGTATGTGGAGAACTCCAGCAACAAGAACCAGGAGGCCATTAATATCAACGATATTTCCGCCGCCCAGAAGCTGGTAAACACCTGCCAGATACTTTTTACCAGCGACTACATTTTTGACCGCCTGCGGGAGGAAATGGGGGCGGACTGGAGCAACTCGGAAATGGAAGATATGATAAGGGTCGAGTCGGTGAACAGCACGGAGGTGCTGCGGATATCGGTGGCAACCGCAAGCCCTGCGCTGTCTGTGGCGGTGGCGGACAAGCTTGTGGAGCTTTCCCAGGAGGAGTACAGGCGGGTCATACGCAACGGCTCTATCGAGGTGGTCTCATCACCCACATATCCGCTGGAGCATACCTTCCCCAGCGTTAAGCTGTTTACGGCGGGGGGGCTTGCCATAGGACTTTTCGGTAGCTATCTTTTCTTTTTGCTGATAGAAATGCTGGACACCAGGGTACGTGAGGACGACGATCTTGCGGCGCTCTACGATATCCCCGTATTTGCGGAAATAATGGACTTTGAAACGGCGGACAACAGCAAATACAAGAGCAATTACGACTATGATTACAGCTACGGCGATTCCTATGAGGAAGAACCGGAGGAGGAAGAAGAGGACGAGGAAAGCTGACGTGCCTGCACGGCAGATGTTTTGCCCCGTGCTATAATTCGGAAAGGATGAATGAGATTGGCTAAGAAACAGGAGAGACTGCCTCTGAGCCGCTCGAAAGAGTTTGTGCTGTCGGAAAACACACGTTTTGTTATCACCGAGGCTTACAAGACTGCAAGAACAAATCTTATATTCTCTCTTGCCCCCTGCAAGAATAAAATTGCGGTAGTTACCAGCTGTTCCCCTGCGGAGGGTAAGAGCACCAACTGCCTTAACCTTGCCATTACCATGGCGCAGATGGGTGCTTCGGTGCTGATAATCGACGCAGATATGAGAAAACCCGTGCTCCATGCGCTGCTTGATCTGGAGAACAAGACGGGGCTTTCCACGGTCCTCGGCGGAATAACCGATGATGTGGCTAAGGTCATAAAGCCGAAGGTGCGCCCCAGTCTCGACGTGCTGACGTCGGGTCCCATACCTCCCAACCCTGCGGAGCTTTTAAGTTCGAAAAAAATGCAGCTTTTGCTGGAGCTTGTGGGAAAGCATTACGAATATGTTTTCATTGACACCCCTCCGGTAACGGTGGTCAGCGACGCTTTTCTTATGAACAAGAACACGGCGGGAATGATATTCGTCATAAAGGAAAATTACACCAGTCACGGTGCGATAAACGACGCTCTGGAGCGTATAAAAATGACCGAGGGAAAGGTGCTGGGCTTTATAAAGACCAACTGCGGTTCCCAGAGCAGGCGTGGCTTTAAGAATTACGGGTACAAGTATAATTACAAGTACAATTACAGGTATAAATATGATTATCATTCAAACAGCAATAACGGATAATGACGGAACAGGTGTGAAAAATTCCGGGGACTGCAAAAGAGGTGAGAGGGTTTGCTTTATGATATGCACTGCCATATTCTGCCGGGGATAGACGACGGCTCGCCCGATGTGGAAACATCTCTTGAAATGCTGAAAATGCAGAGAGACAGCGGTGTGGGGGAGATCGTCTGCACGCCGCATTTTTACCTTTCGGAGCAGTCACCCGGGGAGTTCCTTGAAAAAAGGCAGGAAGCTGTCGGGGCTCTCAAAGAGGCAATGGGGGAGGACAGTCCGAGGCTTTATATGGGAGCGGAGGTGCTTTACACGCCCTCTTTGGGGGAGCATGACCTGAAGCCGCTTTGCATTGAGGGGACGGGATATTTGCTTATCGAGCTGCCGTATACCAGACTGACGGGGGATTTTATCCGAGGCTTCAACAGCTTTGCCAACGATATTTCCCGGGAAATAAAGCTGATACTGGCTCATGCGGAAAGGTATCTGAGCTTCACGGACGAACAAAGCCTTTACGAGATAATGGACAGGGATATGCTCATTCAGCTCAACTGCGGCTCGTTCAGGAGCTTTTCAAAAACGGGCAGGTTTATTAAGGAGCTTATCAGAAACAAGCGTGCGCATTTTCTGGGGACGGACTGCCACAATACGGGCGGCAGACCTCCTAATATGGCGGCGGCAAGGAAATATATCGAGAAAAAATTTTCCCCCGAGGTGTTCGGGTATTTTATGAGAAATGCGGGGAAAATTTTAAAGGGGAAGGAAATAAATTGACAGCGGTCGGCGGCTTTAATGTGTCTTGAGATTATAAGGATTCAGAGGTGAGGTTTTATGATGTGTCCGTTTTGCGGAAAGGAAATGGCTGAGGGATTTGTTAAAGGTTTACCCGACAGATCTTTATTGAACGGCAGATTGTATTGGGATACAAAGGCTAAAATGAAAGTATCCGAGCTTTTCCTCCCCTTGAAATTTCAGGCGCTTGCCGTCAGTCATTATGACGCTTGTTATCCTGCTGTTAAGTCATATAAATGCGATACCTGTAAAAAAATAATTATGGATACATATATTGAGGAAGAAGTTTGATCTGATTTATAAGGAAAGGAAATTTTATGAAAGGCTACAGACTTTGCATACTTCGTCACGGGCGCACCAAAGCCAACGAGGAGGGCATTTATATAGGCAAGACCGATTACCCTTTGAGCGAGGAGGGCAAGCGGCAGCTTAAAGAAATGTACGAATCTCACGAATATCCAAAGGTGGAAAAGGTCTATTCAAGCCCCTTGGAAAGGGCTGTGCAGTCGGCGGAGATACTTTTTCCCGACAGGGAGATCACCGAGGTGGACGACCTGCGGGAGGTGGATTTCGGCGTTTTCGAGGGACTGCGGGCCCAGGAGCTTATAAATCTGGACAGCTACAAAAAATGGCTTAAGGGCGGTCTTGACAATCCGCCGCCAAACGGAGAGAGCCTGCGGAATATGATGGTAAGGTGCTACACGGCGCTAAACGGCATAATCCTTGATATGATGCACGAGGATATAACCTCGGCGGGGATAATGACCCATTCGGGAATCCTTATGAATATGATGAGCTGCTTCGGGCTGCCGAAGTACAAGCCTATGGAATTTGCCTGCCCTGTGGGTCACGGGTATGAGGTACTGGTGACGGCGCAGATGTGGCAGCAGGGATATGCCTTTGAGATACTGGGGAAGGTCCCTGATTACAGCGCTGTGGGCTACAACGATGCGGGAGAGGCGCTTTTTGATTATGATGAAGACTATTCGGGAGATTAAGGGCGAGGCGGTGGAGCGGCTTAAAAGCTGTTGGGCGGAAAGCGTGATGATAAGCCTTCTGGAGATGGGGATATACTGCCTTACCTACACCGTCCTGCTGCTTATCGCAAGGGTCATGAATGTGCACACGGCGAATAATGTCATACTTATTCCCGAAAAATTTTCTCTGCCCTTTGTTATTTCGGCGGTTGTGATACTGGCGGTACAGTATATTGCGACCATTCCGCTGTATTTCGGCATAAGGTGGTTCTTCTGGCAGAATTCAACGGGAAAGGACGTTATGCCCGTGTCCTCGGTTTTTGCCTGCTACAGTTCACGGGAAACAAGATCGAAATGCTTCAGGATAAAGCTGGCTGCGGATGTGAGGAAGCTGGGGTGGGGGATACTTTTCGGAGCGCTGGTGTGCGTTGAGCTTTTTCTTGCGGATATAATCTGGCAATACAGCGCAAAGGGAGAGGACGTGAAGATAGGGCTTATTGCAGGCTGCATTATTATGGCAGCTGGTGCGTGGGTGTTTTACTTGATATGCACGATGAAATATATCCCTGCGGGGTATATGATGGCGGCAAACCCTTATGCTGCGGCAGGGGAAATAATAACTCTGTGCAGGCGCACCTCAAAGCGGAAATATGTATACATACTGAAAATGTATGCGGGTAATATCCGCCATGCGCCGCTTATCATATTCATATTTCCCATACTGGTGCTGCGGCCTTATATGCTTATGACAACGGCGGTTTCGGTAATAGAAAGCCTGGAGGAAATTGACGGGGCTGACAGTGCTGACGGTACTGATGGGGCGGAGAAAGACAATGGCAGATAATAAAAAGTGCGTGGCAGAGAAGCCTGTGAAAAAGAGCAAGGGGGATAAAAAGAGCCTGAGCGTACTGGCGGAAAGGTTTGATGAGCGGGGACTGGAGGGCTTTTCGGCAGAGGAAGTATTGGAGTTTATACTGGGATTTTCCTATACGGGCGACTGCCAAAGAGCGGCACAGGGACTTATGGATAAATTCGGCAGTCTTGGGAGGGTCTTAAAGGCAGACCCCGGGGAGCTGCGGAAAATAGGCGGACTGGACGAACAGACGACGGTTCTGTTAAAGCTTATCCCCGAGGCCATAGGCGTTTACAGCTCGGAAAAGGCGGATAAAATGCCGTGTCCCGGAATAAATGCGCTGATGAAAATTTTTTATCCCTGCTTTGTGGGAGCGGGGGAGGAGAAATTTATGCTGGCGTGCTTTGACAAGCGGCTGAGGCTTACGAGCCTAAAATGTGTGAGCAGCGGCAGCTCCGCATTTACGGGAGCTGCAAAAAGGGAGATAATGGCAGAGATAATTTCCGTCTGCTGCCCCATGGCGGCGCTGGCGCACAATCATCCCTACAGCGGTTCAAAGCCCTCGGATGATGATATAAGCGTTACAAGGGAGTTAAGCCGTGCTATGAGCCATGTGGGAGTTTACCTGATGGATCATATAATCATCGGCGAGGACGGCTGTTATTCCATGCGCAGTCAGGGGGATATCAATATTTTTGAATGAAGCTGAGGAAACGCTGATTTAAGGTATTTTCCCCGCCGCAGGCGGGGAAAATACCCCTTACCATAAGGATTTGCAAAGGTATGTAATTTGAATAAGCGATTTAATCAGCAGTTTCCTAAAATAAAAATGAGGAAGTAAGTTACAATGGATATAAAATTTCACATTCCCGATTTTATGCATCATTTCCGCCTGAATCTTACGCTGGCGGATTATATGAAAATGCGCCCCGAGGCTTTTTACGATAATGTAAAAATAGGCTCTGTCTACGGGACTTTTCCGGATATGGTATGGAACGGCGGCAGATTTTTGCAGGGGCAGTGCGATGAAAGGGTGATACGTGAAATTATCAATCAGCTGAACAGACGGGGGATAGCCCTGCGGTTCACGCTTACCAATCCCATGCTTGAAGTCCGCCACATTTCCGACCCCTACTGCAACAAAATTCTTGAAATGGCGGACAACGGGCTTAACGAGGCGATAGTTTTTTCGCCCATGCTGGAGGATCATATAAGGTCGAAATTTCCCGATATGCCCCTGACCAGCTCCACCTGCAAGCAGATAGAGGATTTTGATGAGCTTAAAAATGAAATGGAAAAGGACTATTCCCTTGTGGTGCTTGACTATAATTTCAACAATGATTTTGAACATCTCGAGGCGCTGCCCCGCAAGGAAAAGGCGGAGCTGCTGATAAACCCCTGCTGTCACCCTGCCTGCAAAAGGCGGAAGGAGCATTACCGCTCCATAGGGCGCAGCCAGATAGCCTGCTCGGAAATTCATAGGAAAAATCCGAAGATCCCCTATCAGCCCGAGCCCTTCAGCTGCGAATGCATGAGGAAAACGCTTTATCAGACAACAGATTCTCCCTTGCATATAAGCCCCCCGGAGCTGTACGGAAAATACGTGCCCATGGGCTACTGCAATTTCAAGATAGAGGGCAGGAGCGTGCCCGATGTGAATGTACTGGAAAATTATGTTTATTATATGGTAAAGCCCGAATATAAAGACGAGGTGCGGCTTGATATGCTGCTTATGCTGACTAAGAATGTGAAGTATTTCAGTTAGGACAATTGCCAATCACAGGTTTTCTACCCGCTGCAGGCTGGGAGAAAACCTCGTCAAATCACCGTTTAACGAACGATGTATTTTTCAGGAAATGCTTTAATAAGCGCTTGCTTAGTCTGTGAGCGTTATTATCCGACGGCTTTTTTCGGACGGTATATTAATTTGCAGCACCCCGTTAATATCAGTAAAGCCGAGCTTACCGTCAGCACAAGGAAAAGGTCCTTTACAAAATACCACACCAGCCAGAGCGGCGAACCGAGTATGTATGGCAGGGCTAAAAGCAGCAGGGGGAACGCCCCGTGGCGCAGAATGTCAAATGCAATACTTTTTGGGGTTGCGGCTTTGGCTTTCCACTTTTTTAAAGCAAATATCGGGTAAACAGCCGATACGAAAATCAGCAGATATACAATATCCAGCAGCAGATGAAACAGCGTGTAAGCATGCCTTGGCAGGGCGGCTTTTTCCTCGCCCAGAAGCGGCAGTATAATATTTTCCAGAAGGTTGTTGTTAACAAAATAGTCGTTCATATTTACAAGCACAGCTATCCCTATCTGCTTTTCGGGGATAATGAACATATTTGAGGCGTAGTTTTCCACAAGTCCCGAGTGATTCAGAAGAGGATAACCGTAATATTCAGTATATCCCCAGCCAGAGCCGTAGAAATTTATGCCTGTACCGTCCTGGGGGACACGGTCGTAAAACATGGCGTCAATGCTTTCGGGGGAAATTATCCGGGACATTTTCCGGGAAATATTCCCATTGCCTCCGTTCAGATACATTTGCAGATATTTCCCCATATCGTTGGCGCTTGCGGCGATATACCCTGCGGGGACGGTGGAATCGGGGGCGGAATTTTCCGAGGGAGATGTGCCGTCGGGGTAATCCGCCTCGCCCTCGGTAAATATTCCGAAATAATTTCGATAACCGGGAATAAGCCCGTTTTCCTTTGCTTTGTCAAGGGAGGCTGCGCTGCGGTTCATTTCAAGGGGAGCGAAAATATTTTCCGTGACATATTCCTCATAGGTTTTCCCGCTGACGGCTTCAACTATTTTCCCCAGCAGCCCGTAGCCTATATTTGAGTAAACAAAGCTGCCACGGCTGTCGGTGATCTTTGCTGTCCCGTAATAATGATTTGTGTCAAGACCGCTTGTGTGGTGAAGAAGCTCATATACCGTTATATCATCCCCCTCCGAGGGATTTTTCAGCAGTCCTGTGCAGTCGATATATTCGGAAATGGGGTCGCTCAGATCAATTTTCCCCTCTTCTGCAAGCTGCATTATTGAAAGGGCGGTAAAGGATTTGCTCATTGACCCTATTATAAACGGCGTGTCTGTATCGGGACAGTTTCCGTAGGCCTTTGAAAACAGCACTTTTTCCGGGGCGACCACGATCACTGCCATTCCCGGGATATGATAATTTTCAATGTCCTTTTCAATCTCTGCGCTTATTTCATCATAATTCAAATTGTAATAATCTATATCCGAGGCTGCGGATATTTCGGGCGCTGTCCCGAAAAATGCCCCGAAAATAAGTATAAGCGGCAGTATGAGGGATAATATTTTTTTGGACGTTTTCATATTTTTCCACTCCGTTAATTAGACTTTCACACCAAAGGTACGCTGAAACTTAGGGGATTCCCTGCAACTTTCAAACTTTTCCTTTCCGCAAATTTGTTGTTGCACCAAAGATACGCTGAAACTTAGGGGTTTACCGCTGACTTTCAAACTTGCTCGCCTTAAATTTTTTGAATATGAATATATTATAATTATATATTATTTATTTTCGGGTGTCAAGGATATTTAACAAATTCTAATTTGCTTTTAATCCTTCTCATTTAATTTTAATAAAACTTTAAGGAAACACTGATTAAATCACCTTAAAGATTTTCTTGATTTCAAAAGCGGCTATGAGTGGCGGTATTTCCCCGATACGGCAGGGGAAATACCTTCAATCAGCAATTCTTTAATTTTAATAAAACATGATAAATACGAAATATCTGCACTTTACTCATATGTTCATATAAAATTAACACATAAAAATCCCCTGCGTGGTATAATTATTTATGGAATGGCAGATCGTGGATATTTTCGCAGAACGGGAGATGTCCTTGAAGCATATCCGCTTAAAATTTTCGGAAAAGAGTGAATATATAATGGCAAAATATTTCGGCACAGACGGCTTCAGAGGCGAGGCTAACGTAAACCTTACCGTGGAGCACGCTTTTAAAACAGGGCGCTTTCTGGGGGCTTACTACGGCGGCGAGCGCTGCTCGGTGGTCATAGGCAAGGACACCCGCAGAAGCTCCTATATGTTTGAATACGCCCTTGTGGCAGGGCTTACCGCCTCGGGAGCGGACGTGAGCCTTATGCACGTTACCACAACGCCCTGCGTTTCCTATGTGGTGCGCACGGACGATTTTGACTGCGGTATCATGATATCCGCCAGCCACAACCCCTATTACGACAACGGCATTAAAATTTTCAACAGCAAGGGTGAAAAGCTGGAGGAATCGGTGATACTCGAAATCGAAAAATACCTTGACGGTGAAGCTCCCGAGCCGCCTCTTGCAAAACGGGACAAAATAGGCTGCGCCTCCGATTATTCCGCAGGGCGCAACCGCTATATAGGCTATCTTATCTCTCTTGCCATTCATTCCTTTAAGGGCAAGAGGATAGGGCTTGACTGCGCCAACGGTGCGGCATTTTCCATTGCCAAAAGCGTGTTTGACGCACTGGGGGCGAAAACCACGGTTATAAACAATCACCCGGACGGACTTAACATTAACGATAACTGCGGGTCTACCCATATCGAGGGGCTTCAGAAGCTTGTCCGTGAGGAACATCTGGACGCTGCCTTTGCCTTTGACGGGGACGCCGACAGGTGTCTTGCAGTGGACGAAAACGGCGGGCTTGTTGACGGCGACAAGATACTTTACATTTACGGCCGTTACATGAAAGAAAAGGGCACTCTTGAAAACAACACCGTTGTCACCACCGTAATGTCCAACATAGGGCTGTACAAGGCATTTGACGCTATCGGCATTTCCTATGAAAAAACCGCCGTGGGGGATAAATACGTTTACGAGTGCATGAACGAAAAGGGCTACAAGCTGGGAGGCGAAAATTCGGGGCATATCATATTCAGCAAATACGCCAACACAGGCGACGGAATCATTACTGCCCTTAAAATAATGCAGGTAATGTGCAGCAAGAAAATGACACTGTCCGAGCTTGCCGCCCCTGTTTCCATTTACCCGCAGGTGCTGGTGAATGTGAGGGTAAAGGATAAGAATGCAGTGCTCAGTGACGCTGATGTTACGGCGGCTGTGGAGGCTGCGGAGAGTGAGCTTGGCGGCAACGGGCGCATACTTGTCCGCCCCAGCGGCACAGAGCCTCTTCTCAGGATAATGGCAGAGGCGCAGAGCGATGAGATATGCCGTGAATGCATTGAGAAGATAGAAAAGGTCGTAAGGGAAAAGGGACACGTTGCCGATTGACAGCTTACGCATTTGTACAATACCGTAAAAATCCGAATGTCCGGAAAGGAGAAAAAACATGGATAAGAAAATTCTTGCGTTTATAATTTCCGTATTCACCGCTGTTTCCTCCGCAGGGTGCGGGGACGCTTCAAAGCCCGAAACAAGCTATGCCTCGCAAAGTGCGGCTGTTCTTGAGCTGTCAAACAAAAATGCGGCGGCGGAGGCAAAGGAGCTTTACGATTACATCTGCGATACCTACCGCAAGGGCATAATTTCCGGGCAGCAGGAGTCCACTTGGATGGGCAGCGAACAGTATGAGTTTGACTACATTTACAAAGCCACGGGGAAATATCCCGCCATTCGTGGGCTTGACTATATGAACGACGACTTTGACGGCGTTAACCGCAGGGCTGAGGAATGGTATAATAAGGGCGGTATTGTCACAATTTGCTGGCACTGCGGCAGCGACTTTTCGGGCAGCTGGAGCGAGTGTATGAACACCGAGATCTCCGATTGGGGCAAGGCGCTTACCGAGGGCACAAAGGAATATGATACCCTTATTGCAGGTATGGACAAGGGCGCAAAGGCGCTGACCGAGCTGCGTGACAAGGGCATTCCCGTGCTGTGGCGGCCTTTCCACGAATTTGACGGCGCATGGTTCTGGTGGGGCAAAGGGGGAGCGGATAATTTCGCAAAGCTCTGGCGGATAATGTACGACCGCTACACTGATTACTGGGAGCTTGACAACCTTATCTGGGTGCTTGGCTATTCGGGCAACGGCAGGGGATATGACAAGTGGTATCCCGGGGATGAATATGTGGATATAGTCGGCGCAGATTCCTACAATGACGGCGCAAACGGCAAGCTGTACAGCAAGGTCACAAGCGTTGCGGGGGAGAGCGTGCCAATCTGCTTCCACGAATGCGGACGAATCCCCACGGCAGAGCAGCTCCGAAAGGATAAGGCGGACTGGGTATGGTTCATGACGTGGCACACCGAGCATATAACCGACCACAACGACAAGGACGATCTGAAAGAGATTTACAATGACGAATATGTTATAACTCTTGATGAACTGCCGAAATTCAAAGGAGGAAAATAAAATATGTTTGCTGCAAACGATAAAAGGTACGATAAAATGGTCTGCAGACGGTGCGGAAAAAGCGGACTGAAGCTGCCCGCCGTTTCCTTGGGACTGTGGCAGAATTTCGGGTCTAGGGGCTGCTTTGCGAATATGGAAAATATGGTTCATACGGCTTTTGACCTGGGTATAACCTATTTTGACCTTGCAAACAATTACGGCAATCCCTACAACGGCAGCGCAGAGGAAAATTTCGGAAAGATACTCCTTGGCATGAAAAATTACCGTGACGAGATGTGCATTGCCACAAAAGCGGGTTACGAGATGTGGGCGGGGCCTTACGGCGACAGAAACGGTTCAAGAAAATATCTTACCGCCTCGCTTGATCAGAGCCTGAAGCGTATGGGACTTGATTATGTGGATATTTATTATCATCACATTTTTGACCCGGATACGCCCCTTGAAGAAACCGCTCTTGCCCTTGACAACGCTGTGCGGCAGGGCAAGACCTTATATGTGGGCATATCCAATTACAACAGGCAGCAGACGGAGGAGATCGCACAAATATTCCGTGAGCTGCGCACGCCGTTTGTTGTAAATCAGCCGTCCTATTCCATGCTGAACAGGTGGATAGAAAGAGACGGACTTGATAAATCCGCAAAGGAAAACGGCGTAGGTCTTGCGGTATTTTCGCCGCTGTATCAGGGCTTTCTGACAAATAAATATCTTGGGGGAGTTCCCCGGGATTCAAGGGTGGGAAAGGGCGAAACATGGATAGGCAGCGAGCTTAACGATGAAATGGTCTCACGTTTGAACAGCCTTAACGCAATTGCCGAAAAGCGGGGTCAGAAGCTTTCGCAAATGGCTCTGTCGTGGGTCTTGCACAATGAAGCGGTCACAACAGTTATTATCGGGGCCAGCCGCCCCGAGCAGATAATCGAAAATGCTGCTTGTATCGAAAAGCTTGACTTCACCGATGAAGAAATATCCGAAATTGAAAAGTTTATATAATTACAAAAAGAGTACCCGTTAAGAGTACTCTTTTTAATAATCGATCAAAGATAACGGCAGTAAATACAGAAAAAGCAGAAGAACTGCATAAAGACATAGGAAATCAATATTCCAAGTTAAATACAGTTATCTGCTATGATAGCGGCATGCAGGAAAAAGCTCAATCCTTATCTTTCCCGGCGGCGTCCAGTTCCTTGCCGTAATCCTCTATACATTTAAACACATATGACTTTAATAAATTGCCCGGTGTGGTATTGTGGGCGGCGCAGTATTCCTTGAATATCTCTGCCTCATAGGTCCGTACACGGCAGGAAACGGTCCGCATATTTTCTCTGTCCCATTCTCTGATATGGGGCTTAATTTTTTCATATGTCCGGCTTTTTGACATAATTGTCACCTCTGAAATTTAAAATAGTTTCCGTATTTCTATTATACCATATTAACAACACTGTCAACAGTATCAAACTCACCAAAAATTTCCGAAATATTTTGTTACAGTTGCATATTGACAAGCTACTGTCGACAGTATATAATAATTTGTGGAAGCAAAAAAGAAAATTTTCCGTGAGACAGGGAGGGACAAGTTTTGAATATCTTGCTGTATTTTTCAATTTATTTCCCGAGGATTATTGCGAAACATTTGCCGCATTTTATTGCAAGGTGCACTGCAAGAGAGGATACAGTTTGATCGTTCCGTATCTGAATAACTGTCAACAGTATAAATTTACCAAATTATCCGAAAAAACTTGTAACAATTACCTATTGACAAACTACTGTTGACAGTATATAATGATTTATGGAAGGAAAAAAATTCACCGGGAAATATGTCCCCGGCGGGGAAATGGGTTCTCCGTAGGGTAAGTATGTTCTTCACCGGGTAAATGTGTTCCCTGTTTGGGAAAGTTCCTTGCAAGTCAAATAAGTTCCCCGCCGGGGAAGTATGTTCCCCGCAAGTCGAATGAGTTCCCCACCGGGGAAGTATGTTTCCACAAGTCAAAGGAGTTCCCCACCGGGGAAGTATATTCCCCGCAAGTCAAACAAATTCCCCACAGGGGAAATATGTTCCCCATTGGAGAACATATGCAAAAGGCAATGAAATGGATCAATAAAAAATCCGCCGTCCATGGCAGGCGTGTAAAATCTGTAAAAGCGATCCAAACAGTGTTTCATTAAAAGGAGGAAAAATTATGGAAAAAAACAAAATTCCGTTTTTGGGCAAATATGCCGATCAGAGAAAAGATATCCTGGAAAATCACGCTCCCGGAGTGTACAGCAGAATGCTGGCTGCGGGTACTCTGGAGGAACACCTTTCACGGGTACAGGACTGCGTGAGCGATTACGTGGAAAGGGTAATTGATCTGTACAGAATGTCGGATGAGTATCTGGACGCAGAGGAAAAAGACCCGTTTGAGGCAATGCGGTTGCTGAATATGACCGTGCTTGAAGCGGAAAATGCGGCTTACAGGATATGGATAGGGGACATTCCCGATGATGATTATAACGGTGAGGTCTTTACAGTGCCCGAAGCTTACAGCGGCGAGGAACTGGATATCGTGACTGCATTTGTCCTTAACGGCAAAAATGTGTGTATTGTTGATATCAACAAACCTGGGGGCAGAACGGTGTATTTCAGTCATGATGACAGCAGCCCGGGGGATATGACTGAACCGAAACAGCCCGCAATATTTTTTACCCATATTCCCAATAAAAACAAAAAAACGGAGAATGAAGGGTCGGAAAAAGACAGCCGATAAAAATGAGGAGGAAATAATATGAGCAAATTTGATATAGGTGTATTTTTATCGCAGAACGATCAGCTTAAAAGGATAGACATTGACCTGCTTGTGCCCTACCGCAAGCACAGATTTGGCAGATACACGGGGGAGCGGCTTGAGGATATGGTAAACAGCATAAAGGAAAACGGAGTGCTTACGCCTATAATCGTGCGGCCTGCGCCCGAGGGCGGCGGCAAGTATGAGATACTGGCAGGGCATAACCGCTGCAATGCCGCAAAAGCCGCAGGACTTGAAGCTGTCCCCGGGATAGTTAAGGAGGGGCTGTCGGAGGAGGAAGCGGAAATGTATGTTATTGAAACAAATTTAATGCAGAGAGGCTTTAATGACCTGGCGCTGTCCGAGCGTGCGGCAGCGGTGGCAATGAGGCATTCGCAGATGTTTGACCCTCAGAAGCGCAGGGAGATTCGGTGGAAGCTGAATGCCATTGAAAGAATGGAGAACGAACCCGAAAGGAAAAGCAAGCTTGCGCTGACGGGCGAGGAATATTCATTGTCGAAGAACACTGTTGCAAGACTTATCAGGATACATAAGCTGATAGAGACCTGCGGCAAATATGAACTGTCGGTGGACAGCGGGAGCTTGTCCGTCAGGGCGGCGGTGGAGCTGTCGTATATCACGTCGGAAGCGGCTTTGGAGGTCATTCTTGAAAAGTACGGGAGCGATACCGTCATAGACAGTGCACAGGAAAATATTGCACGCATTGATGTGAACAAGGCTTTATGGCTCAGAGAAATTTTTGACGGCTTTGATGGCAGCAGGGAACAGGCGGAAAATCTGCTTAACGACAGGCACAGTGAAAGGACAAAAAACGGAATTGAACAGACAGCGGCGAAGCCTGTAAAAATATCTGTTCCCTCGGATATTTTCCGCAAATATTTCACCGAGGAAACAAGACCCGACGAAGCAGCGGACATTATTGACAAGGCGCTGGAGATGTATTTTTCCCGGAATTTGCAGGAAAATGAACAGCATTTTCCCGACGGGACAGTTTTATAAAATTTACGGAGGTTTTAAGATGAAAAGGATAATATTGATATTAATGGCGGTCTGCTGTACGGCGCTGTTTTCTGCCTGCGGCAAAAGAACAGTGACTTACAGAACAGAGGACTATATAAGCATTTCGGTAAGCGGCGTTGACGGCAAAGGAAGTCTGCATATTGAAACGTGTACGGACGAATTTCTTCAAAAGGTCAACAGGGATATTTTTGACGGCAGGGCAAGCGATATTGACCTTGCAAGTATGACGGTGAATATTGCTTATTACGCCGAATATGCTGTAGAGGGACAAGTGAATGACCTTTCCAACGGCGATAAGATCACGATCACAATGCAGGCGGATAATGAATCGCTCCGTGAACTGGGGCTGGAATTTGCCCTTAATGATTATTCCTACACCGTCAGCGGACTTGCAGAGCCTGTGGAGCTTGATGTGTGGACAGGGTTGGAACTTGAGTATGACGGTATTGCGCCCAACGGTTCCGTTAAGGCTTCGTATAACGGCACAAACGATTTTGTAAAGAAAAATGTCTGGTATGATATTGACAGATCCTACGGACTTTCCAACGGCGATACTGTTAAGATCACAGCAAAATGCAATCAGTCCGCCCTTGATGAAAATCTGTATCTGATCGGCGAATCGGAAAAGGAATTTACGGTAGAGGGGCTGAGCTTTTACGCAGACAATCTGAACGGCTTTGATCTGAGTGAGATCGACGTGGAGCTTTTTGATATAGCAAAGGGAAAAGCGGACAGCTCCACCTGGGGAAGGGCAAGTCAAAATGACGACCGGCTTTACGGGTATGCGCTGAATATAGGCGGACTTATATCCAAGGAATGGAGCGTCAGGGACGACTATACCGTAAGTCCCGTAAGAAAATACTTCTATTATGTGGGTGAAGCAACCGACAGCCTGTACAGCACCTCTTATACATATAATGCGTACACAGTTTTTTACGAGGTAACGTTCCACTGCGTTATGGAAAAAGAGAACAGCAGTTCGGGCTATAATAAGGGCGACGTTTATGATCTTACGGTTTATCTGGAAAGTCATATCACCAATCTTCTTAACGATGACGGAGAGTTATCCGAGGAAAAGGCAAAAACAGGCGGAACGCTTTATTCCGCAAATGTTGTAAAAAACTATATGGGACTTTCTCTTAATGAAATTGCAGCCGCATACGAGGAGGAACATGGTTATACGGAATATAAAAGAACCGATATAAACTGATTTGCCCGATCAATTGAAAATATGCAGGATTTTAAGGAACACTCCAAAATAAAAAGCACCCGAAAAAGGTGCTTTTTTATTTATGATATACCGTGCTGAAATGCTGTGATCAAAGAAATAAATAAGAACGGTAAATGTTTCGTGGACCGGCCAAACATAGGGCTACAATTGCCCAAGTCTGAAACATTTACCGCACTTAAATAAATGGCTGATTTTTATAGTCGCTCCGGTCGACCAACTTCTAAATACCCGCCATTCGGCATAAACCACGGAGTTTCGGATACGCGCCACCGTTTCCGGTGTGCCCCTGAAGTGTCAGCCGCACTAATGAAAGCAGCGGACCACTTTCATCATTATTATTATACAACATGTGCTTTGTTTTGTCAATACATTTTCTCAAAATTTTGCTTATGAATTTACGGTAAAATTCCAGCTTTATCAAAGGCAAAATATTGCATAGCATTTGTAAGTGTATTCACAAAAAAAGAACGGCAAATGTTTCGTGGACCTGCCGAACATAGGGCGACAATTGCCCAAGTTTGAAACATTTACCGCACTTAAATAAAGCAGATGTGCTTGCGGACATAGGGGTCCGATTCCCCAAGTCCATATGCGAAACAGTGGTCTGCTTTGAACAGAATGACAGCCGCTTCATTCCATAGGGTGCCGATCACCCAAGGAGAACACGGTTGTCAGACTTATGATGGCTGATTTTATAGTCGCTCCGGTCGACCAACTTCTAAATACCCGCCATTCGGAATAAACCACGGAGTTTCGGATACGCCCCGCCGTTTCCGGCGTGCCCCTGAAGTGTCAGCCGCACTAATGAAAGCAGCGGACCACTTTCATCATTATTATTATTATTATACAACGTATTTTCATTTTTGTCAATAGTTTTTTTGAACATATCGGGCGGCAGAAGTCAATTTTTTTAAAGAATAAAAAAGAGTCATACAAGCACGCAACGTTCGCCGGTAAACGGTTAGCATTTTCAGTCTTGAATGACTCTGTTACAACCGTTGAAGCTACTCGGCTTAAACCCCGACTCATATACGCAGAATGCGGACACGGATACCTCAACGGATGTTACATAATAAGTATATCACGGCTCAATGATTTTGTCAAGTCCCGTGAAAAAATAATGTTTTTCAAAATCCATTTGCAAAATCAAAAATACGGCATACAATATGACCTGCGGAATTTTCCCTTATCTTACAAAATTCGTTCTGCTTCCCGTTTCGTTTTCGGGCAGAGATATCCCCGCATTTTTTCCCGCCTCAAAGCACTTCATCATCCAGGCAAGGTTGCGTGCAAGATTGCGCATAGTCTGCATTCCCTCCTCGTCAAGCGCCGCCTCACCGGGAACGCAGCCGTGAACCATATTCCAATATGTAGACCCTGCCACAGGCATTCCGGAAATGCCGAAATATTTGTTAAGACAGTCAAATGATGCCGAATTTCCGCCCCGCCTTGCCACTGTAACAGAGGCTCCGGGCTTGAAGCGAAATGCCCTGCCGCCGCTGTAGAAAGCCCTGTCAAGAAATGAGATTATCCGTCCCGAGGGGTGGGCGTAGTAAACGGGCGTGCCGAAAACAAAGCCGTCCGCTTCCTCTGCCTTGGCAATAAACTCATTAACGCCGTCGTCTGTGAAAACACAGCCCTTTTCGCTGCACTGTCCGCAGCCGATACAGTCACGAACGGGCTTTCCGCCGATGTTTACGATCTCGTATCCGATACCCTCCTTTTGAAGCTGCATACCCACCTCGTTAAGGGCGGCGGCAGTGTTGCCGTTAGGCTTTGGACTGCCGTTTAACATAAGAACTTTCATAATGATTACCTCCTATTTATTTTTAAAAGATTAAATAAAAAAACGGTATTTAAAAAAGCGTCCCCCAAATTTTATTAAGCAAAACACAAAAGTATTCGTATAATTTTCAGTTCATTCCCTCGCTGCCGTTTTCCCGCAAAAGCTCCTCCGCACGTGAGCGCAAGCCCGGATAAGCGGAAAGGTCGGGGCTTTTATCCATAAGCTTTGTAACAGCAGCATTTGTCTCGGCGGGAAGCTCACGGAATTTGTTAAGGTCGGCAATTTTAAGAGAACCGATACCGCTTTGCCTGCTGCCGAAAAAATCCCCTGCTCCACGGAGCTTTAAGTCCGCCTCCGCCACCTCAAAGCCGTCGTTTGTGGAGGCAATCGTTCTCAGGCGTTCCCTTGTTTCCTCGCTCAAGTTGTCCGTAAGCAGCACACAATAGGACTTGCACCGTCCACGTCCTACCCGTCCCCTCAGCTGATGAAGCTGAGAAAGCCCGAAGCGGTCAGCGCTTTCTATCATTATCACCGTGGCATTCGGCACGTCCACACCCACCTCAATAACCGTAGTTGACACCAGCAGCTGCAATCGCCCCTCCTTGAATTCGGTCATTATCCTGTCCTTTTCCTCCGAGGGCATTTTGCCGTGAAGCAGCCCCACCGAGTAGCCCGCCAGTTCACCGCCGTTTACGGCAGTTATTTTTTCCATATATCTTGCAGCGGACTGTATCTCGCTGTCGTCGTTTCCGTTATCCTCTATCTTGGGACAGACAATATATCCCTGTCTGCCGCTGTTCAGCTCCTTTTTTACAAATTCAAGAGCACGGTGACGAAGCTTTCCCGTGACCGCATGAGTCTCCACGGGAATGCGCCCCTTGGGCATTTCGTTTATGACCGAGATATCCAGATCACCGTACATTATCAGCCCCAGCGTTCGTGGAATGGGCGTGGCGGACATTACAAGCTTGTGAGGGCGCTCGCCCTTCATAGCAAAAAGCTTGCGCTGATTAACGCCGAAACGGTGCTGTTCATCGGTTATCACCAGCCCCAGCCGTGCAAATGCCGTGCTTTGGGAAATAAGCGCATGAGTGCCTGTAATAACGTTTATTTCCCCCGCCGAAAGCGATTCCTTGATAAGCCGCTTTTCCTTTTGTGTCATTGAGCCCGTAAGCAGACCCACCTTAATTCCCATAGGCTCTAAAAATCCCTTTAAAGTACTGTAATGCTGACGTGCCAGAATTTCCGTGGGAGCCATAAGAGCGGACTGGCAGCCGTTTTTGCATGCAAACCAGCACGCAGCGGCAGCCACCATAGTCTTGCCCGAGCCCACATCTCCCTGAATAAGACGGTTCATAGGAGCGTTGCCGCACATATCCGCAGCAATATCATCCGCAGCACGTTTTTGCGCCCCCGTAGGCTCAAAGGGCAGCGAGCGGTAAAATTCATCAAAGGAATACCGCTCCATAGAGCAGCCTGTGTTTTCCGCAGATTCAAGCCGCACCAGCCGCATAGCAGCCTGCATAATAAGCAGTTCATCAAAGCCCAGCCTGCGCCCCGCCCTTTCCGCCTCGACAGCAGAATCCGGAAAATGAACAGCCCTCACAGCGGCATTTTCCTCCATAAGGTCATATTCCCGCCTCAGCTCCTCATCCAGAAAATCCTCTTCATGGCGTTTCTGTTGGGCAAAAAATACCTCTAACGCCGCTTTCATATTGGTAATTACCATAGGGTTCGTCAGTCCCTCGGTAAGGGGGTACACAGGGCGCAGGACAGCCTTTTCCTCACCGCTCATTACCACAGGCGTGTTCATTGAACGGTGAACAAAATCCCCCGTGATACGCCCGTAAAGGCGGTATTCCTTTCCCTCCTCAAAGCCCGCATAGGCAAATCGGTTGTTGTAAAGCACCACAGTTAGATTATCGCCGCCGCAGTCGAAAATAATCTTGTAAAGTATCAGCCCTTGACGTATCCGGGCGGCAGGCAGCTTCCGTGTCACCGTCCCCGCCACAACGCACGGCTCGTCCAACGGCGCTTCGGAGGGCTTTACGGGGTTTGTAAAATCTATATAGTCTCTCGGGTAATGGCGCAGCAAATCTCCCACAGTGGTCACACCCAGCTTTTCATAAAGCTTTGCACGCTTTTCGCCTATGCCCTCAAGTGTCTTTATATTTTCCGAAAGCTTCACTGCCGCAAGACCTCCAAGCTATGTTAAAATTTCCTTATAATTATATCATATCACATTTAAAAAGTTTTGTCAATTATCGGAAAATTTTTTTGAATATTTCGGAAAACGATTTTATGACAACGCCCTGCAAAAAAGCTTAACCGTCGATCAGATTCAGTATTCCGTCCACGGTTCTTCCTGCGGGGTCGCTGTAATGATTGCCGGGGTTCAGCTTAAAGACCGTGCTTACACCCTTTTCACGGAAAAATTTTTCTATTGCCTCGGTGTTTTCCCCAACGTTTTTAAGATAGGTATTTGCAGTGCGGCTTTCCCTATCGCCGAGAGAAAAATATATTTTGTCGGGCAGTATTTTCATTTCATTTGCCTCTGCAAATTCCCGAAATCCGGGAAACCAGAGCGAACCCGAAATGCTGCCTATCCTCGAAAAAATATCCGTCCGGTAAACTGCATAAACCGCAAAAAGCCCCGCAAGTGAATATCCCGCAAGACCCCGCCATGAAACGCTTTTCAAAAGCGCCTCGGTTTGCGGGACTATCTCGCTTGTCAAAGCCTTCAGATACTCGTCTGCGCCGCCTGTGCAGGGTGCGCCGCCCTTGAAAACGGGCGGTATTTCCCAAGGGGACATATCATGATCCCATTCGGTTATATTCACCGTCACAAGGGTGAATTTTTCCCTGTCCGATTCACTTAAATGTCTGTGCACCTCTTCTCCCTCGTTTTTAAAGGTGTTAAAATATATGACAGGCCTGCCCGGAGCGGCGCAGGGATAAACAGTGACTTTTTTGCCGTTTGCGGTGAAGCTTTCCGTTTCCATATTTTTCCTCCCGGTTTATTATGTTATGCTGCAAAGAATTTCCCAAAATTCATTCTTCATTTTACACCTCTTACACCTCGGCTACGTCCACCCCTTTATCCTGCAATTCCTTAATAATTTCATCTCCTAACGGTATATTCCATATTTTAACGGTTTTAAGGCTCTTCATTTTCGTTAAAAAGGAATAATCCTCTATGTCAAGGCTTTGAAGATATATTTCCTCGATATTATCCATATCCATTAAAAAGGAAATATCCTTTATATTTTTACAGTTGAAAATGCTTAGCGAAGTCAACTGTGTGCATTTGGATATATCGGAAATATCGTCATTTTGGGCGCATATAGAAAGCTCATTTAATTTTGGAAGCTCTCCTATACGGGAAATATCCACAGTTCCCCGACAGCTAAGATATAAACTTTCCAGCTCCGACATTGACTGGAGCAGTGCCACATCATCGAAATCCGAAAAAGCAATAGTCAACTCATTTAAATGGGTAAGCGTACTTATTTTGCTCCAATCCCTGCATTCTGCCACAATACAGAAATAGGTAATTTCCAAATCTGAAATGAAATCTAAATTATCATATGGAGTAGATGAAATTACTAATCTTTTAAGATTACCGCAATATTTCAAATGCTTTAATGTATATTGTGACGGATCCCAAAGTTCTAATTCTTCAACCTCATCAACTTTATAAAAAACGTTATCCGTATAATCGTCGGCGTAAATATATTCCGGTGCGCCCAATATATCCGTAAAACTTTTTAACAGAACAATTGAGACGGTCAAAACCGCAAGAATAATTATTATTTTTTTCATAAATTCTCTACTCCTTCCGCATTAAAATACCGGACTAATTTGGCACATTTTATTATATCACTTTTTGTGACATTTGTCAAATTTTTCCGTGATATTTCGGTCCATAGAAAAAACTGAATATAAATCACAAAATACCGTCAAAATTCCCTATTGAAATTTTCGGAAAAATATGGTATAATAATTAAGCAAGCGGTTATGATGTGCCGCCTGTAAAATGTTTATGAAAAGCGGAAACGGTATGAGCGAAAATTTCAAGGGAACAGACATACTCCGAAAATGCACCCTGTGCCCCAGGGAATGCGGTGCGGACAGAACAAAAACAACAGGCTTCTGCGGAGCGGGGGAAAATATCCGTGCGGCAAAGGCGTATCTTCATATGTGGGAAGAGCCCTGCATTTCGGGCACGAGAGGTTCGGGGACGGTGTTTTTTTCGGGGTGCGGACTTAGATGCGTTTACTGTCAGAATTACAGGATTTCTGCGGAAAATTTCGGCAGGGAAATTTCGACGGAGAGCCTATCGGAAATTTTTCTGCGGCTTCAGGGTCAGGGGGCTCACAATATCAATTTAGTGACCGCCTGTCAGTATGTGCCCCATATTTTAAGAACTTTGGATATCTGCGGAGACAGGCTGAAAATCCCCCTGGCGTACAACAGCAGCGGATATGAAAAGGTCTCGACCCTTGAAATGCTGCGAGGTTATGTGAAAATATTCATGCCCGATATGAAGTACTTGGGCAGCGAGCTTTCGGAGAAATACTCGGGGGCTGCGGATTATTTTGAGGCTGCAAAAGCGGCTGTGGGGAAGATGATAGAAATTGCGGGCAAGCCTGTTTTTGATGATGAGGGGATATTGCAGAGCGGTGTGATTATCCGCCACATGGTGCTGCCGGGAGGGTACAGGGATTCTATTGCACTGATGAACCGTATAGCGGAAAATTTCCCTAAAGGAAGCTTTCTGCTCTCGCTGATGAGCCAGTACACGCCTTATAAAAATCTGCCCTCGGAATTCAAGGAACTGAACAGGCGGATCTCCACCTTTGAATATGAAAAGGTGGCAAATGCGGCTTACGAACTGGGCTTTGAGGGATATATGCAGGAGCGTTCCTCAGCTAAGGAGGAATATACTCCCGAGTTTGATCTTAGCGGAATAATTAATAATGATTGACGGAGGCTTGCTTGGTATGGATAAACTGTACTGCAAAATATTTATTGACACGGCGTTTGACCGTTCGGAATTATTTGATAAATTGCAGGAATTTCTGAATGGAGCAGCCTCATCTTTTGGGTATATCAATACCGAATGGTGTGAAGCTTGTTTAAATAATAACAGCTATTATTCCGAGAAAGAGTATTGCAGCAGCCGTGACGATTTTGTTATCTGGCCTTATTATCTTGAAATATATAACGATGACCGTTCCGAGCCGTTGGCTTACATACAAAATATAAAAAATCTGATCGCATATTTAAAGAATTTTTGTAAGGGAGTGGTTGCAGCCTGTGACTTTGAAGATTCGTTAAAGCTCTGAATAAGTGATAATAATTCATAATTCATAAAAAATTTTAAAAAAGGACTGAAAAAAATGGAAATCAATGCTGTGATAAGCAAGGAATTTAATGTAAAAGAGGAGTATGTAAAAAACATTATCGACTTTCTGGACGAGGGCTGCACTGTGCCCTTTATTGCAAGGTACAGAAAGGAAAGCCACGGCACGCTGGACGATCAGACCATTCGACTGATCGCAGAGCGGCTGCAATATTTACGCAATCTGGACAAGCGGCGGGAGGAGATAAGAAACTCTATTACCGAGCAGGAAAAAATGACCCCCGAGCTGGAGGCTGCCATTAACAAGGCGGTAACGCTGGTAGAGCTGGAGGACTTGTACCGTCCGTTCAAGCAGAAGCGGCGCACCCGTGCCACAATTGCAAAGGAAAAGGGTCTTGAGCCTTTGGCAAATAAGATAATGGAGCAGGACAGGGCGGTCGATCCCACGGCGGAGGCGGTGCAGTTCATTGACGCCGAAAAGGGCGTGAACAATGCAGAGGAAGCTGTTGCGGGGGCTTTGGATATTATTGCGGAGTCAGTTTCCGACGATGCGGCGCTGCGGAAAGACTTGCGTAATCTGATAAACGCCAAGGGCAGCATTGATGTTTCGGGGGACGAGGAAAGCGACCCCGAGGGCACGTACAGAAATTACTATGAATTCAGCCAGGGCGTTGGAGCGATTGCGGGACACAGGGTGCTTGCCATTGACCGAGGTGAACGTGAGGAAAAGCTTAAAGTAAGCGTTACCCTGCCCGAGGGGACGGGAGAGCGTATGACGGTGAGTGCATTCAAGAAAAACGACAGCGAATGCGGAAAGCTGGTTGAAAGCGCTTGCCTTGACAGCTACAAGCGGCTGATCTTCCCGTCGGTGGAGCGTGAAATAAGAAATATGCTTACGGAAAAAGCCTGCGAATCCGCAATGGGAGTATTTTCGGAAAATCTGCGGCAGCTGCTTATGCAGCCCCCCATTAAAGGGACTGTCACCCTTGGGGTCGACCCGGGCTTCAGAACAGGCTGCAAGCTTGCCGTGGTGGACGGCACGGGAAAGGTGCTTGACACGGGCGTTGCATACATTACCATAGATACGGCTGCAAAGGAAAAAGGCAAAAAGACCATTACAGAGCTTATAAAAAAGCACAATGTTACCGCCATTGCCATTGGCAACGGCACTGCATCGAGAGAATCGGAGCAGGTGGTGAGCGAAATAATAAAGGAATTTCCCGGAGTTTCCTATATGATAGTTTCCGAGGCGGGTGCTTCCGTTTACTCCGCTTCAAAGCTGGCGGCGGAGGAATTTCCCGAATATGATGTTTCCCTGCGGAGCGCTGTTTCCATTGCAAGGCGTATGCAGGACCCTCTGGCGGAGCTTGTCAAGATAGACCCCCGTTCCATAGGCGTGGGGCAGTATCAGCACGATATGCCCAAGGCACGTCTGGGCGAGGCGCTGGGAGGCGTTGTGGAGGACTGCGTGAACTCGGTGGGAGTCGACCTTAACACAGCCTCGGGTTCGCTGCTGACTTACATTTCGGGTATCAATTCGGGAGTTGCCAAAAATGTGGTAGCATACCGTGAGGAAAACGGTGCATTCACCGACCGCAAACAGCTTATGAAAGTGCCGAAGCTGGGGGCTAAGGCCTTTGAACAATGCGCAGGCTTTCTGCGGATAAGGGACGGTAAAAATCCCCTTGACAATACAGCTGTGCACCCCGAAAGCTACAAGGCGGCAGAGGAAATTTTAAAGCTCTGCGGATTTGCTTTGGCGGACATTGGCAGCGAAAAGCTCGGTGACCTAAGCTCTGCTGCGGAGAAGATCGGCATAGGTAAAATTTCCGAGCAGGCAGGCGTGGGCGTTCCCACAGTGCGGGATATTTTAAAGGAGCTGGCAAAGCCGGGGCGTGACCCCCGTGACGAGCTGCCCCCTCCCCTTATGCGCAGCGGCGATGTAATGGAGCTGAAGGACTTGCAGCCGGGCATGGAGCTTATGGGCACGGTTCGTAACATCACCGATTTCGGCTGCTTTGTGGACTGCGGCGTTCATGAGGACGGACTGGTGCATATTTCGAGAATTTGCAACAGGTTCATCAAGCACCCTCTGGAGGCTGTAAAGGTGGGAGATGTGGTCAAGGTCTGGGTCGTTGAAGTCGACCTCAAACGTGGACGTCTGGCGCTGACTATGGTCAAGGAAAAAATGGATAAAACAGAAAAAACGGGAAAAAATGAAAAAACTGAAAAACCGGAAAAAAGTTTCGGCGGATTTACCGTAAAGCCGGCCCGCAAGCCGCAGGCAAGGAAATAAATATATATCCGAAAGCCGTATTATCCCCGTATAACCTCCGCTTATACAGCCCATAAGAATAAAGTATTTGAAACCTCCGCAGCGCTGTGATATACTAAAAATGTACCAAGCGCAAAATTATTTTACGGAGGTTTTCAAAATGGTAACTGCGATCATAGGGGGCAGCTTCGGGGACGAGGGCAAGGGAAAAATGACGGATATGCTTGCGGCAAGGGCGGACATTGTAGTGCGTTTTCAAGGGGGCGCAAATGCGGGGCACACTGTAATCAACGATTACGGAAAATTTGTGCTGCATATACTGCCCTCGGGTGTATTTTACAGGCATACGGAAAATATAATAGCAAGCAGTGCTGCATTTGACGCAGACGAATTTTTCAGAGAGCTTCAGATCCTTAAAGATAACGGAGTCCCTGCGCCCGCAATAAAAATATCCTCACGGGCGCAGCTGCTTCTCCCCATTCACAAAATGCAGGATACGCTGGAGGAAAAGCGGCTCGGAAAAAACAGCTTCGGCTCGACCGAATCGGGTATCGCTCCGTTTTATTCCGATAAATATGCAAAGCGTAATTTTCAGATATCGGAGCTTTTTTCGGATGATCTAAGTGATAAGATCAAACGGTTTTGTGAGGATAAAAATAAGCTTTTCGAGGCATTTTACGGAATCCGGGATCCTTTGTCAGAAAGAGATCTGAGAGAGTATCTAATGGAAGTTAAAGACAAGCTCGCACCCTATATTTTCGACTGTCCCCATTATTTGAACAGCGCTGTAAGATCGGGTAAAAATATTCTGCTTGAAGGTCAGCTCGGGGCGCTTCGTGATGTTGATAACGGAATATATCCCTTTGTTACATCATCATCGCCCCTTGCGGGATTCGGCAGCGTAAGTACAGGGATACCGCCTTATGAGATAAGCTCGGTAATTGCGGTCGTCAAAGCATATTCCACCTGCGTCGGCGCAGGCGTATTTGTCGGAGAACTATCCGGCGGCGCTGCCGATGAACTGCGCAAAAGAGGCGGAGATTCGGGTGAATACGGCGCAAAGACAGGCAGACCCCGAAGAATGGCTTGGTTTGACTGTGTTGCCGCACGGTATGGGTGTATGCTTCAAGGCGCAACAGAGGCTGTTCTGACCATGCTCGATGTTCTGGGCTATCTTGATAAAATTCCCGTTTGCGTCGGATATAAAATAAACGGTAAGGTCACAGAAGAATTTCCCGAAACATATCTGCTGGAAAACGCCGAACCGGTTTATGAATATCTTAACGGCTGGAAATGCGATATTTCCGGGATAACAGATTATTCCGAGCTGCCCGGAAATGCCAGAGCATATGTCCGATTCATTGAAAATAAAATCTCGGTGCCCATAACCATGATCTCAAACGGACCGAAACGCAGTCAGATCATTTACAGGAAAAATGCCTGCATATAAGCTGTGAATATGATAAATCGGCATTTTACGAATTATACTTACGGAGCGGTATTATGAATATAAGCTATGATTGGTATAAAATTTTTTGCTGCGCCGCAGAGTGCGGAAATATAACGGCAGCAGCGGAAAAGCTGTTTATCTCACAGCCTGCTGTAAGTCAGACTGTACGGCAGCTTGAAGAGGCATTGGGGTGCGCTTTGTTTTTGCGCACTCCAAAAGGAGTCAGACTTACTGTCGAGGGTCAGATACTGCAAAAGTATGTGTCGGAGGGTGCGGCGTTATTTTCCGAAGGCGAGCGGAGACTTACAGCAATGCTGCGGCTTGACGCAGGCGAGATAAAGATCGGCGCAAGCGATATGACATTGGAATTTTGTCTTTTGCCCTATCTTGAAAAATTTCACGCAAAATACCCCAATATAAAAATTGCCATAACCAATAATCCCACGCCCCGCAGTCTGGAGCTTTTAAAGCAGGGCAGGCTTGATTTTGCCGCAGTAAGCGAGCCTTTTGAGATCACGGGTTTTGAAGTGACAAAGATACGGGAAATAAAGGATATTTTTATTTGCAGCGTAAAAAGAGATATTCCCGATAATACCAGGATTGACAGCATAAAAAATGAACTGATAATGCTTGAAAAAAACACAAGCACCAGAGCGTTTATTGACAATGAATTTAAAAAGCGGGGAATATATGCGATTCCTCAATTCGAGCTTGCCACCAGTCCTCAGATCGTCCGTTTCACGGCAAGAAATATGGGCATTGGCTGCGTTGTTTCCGATTTTGCGGCGCAGGCCTTAAATGCGGGTGAAGTAAAAGAAATAAAGTCCGACATCTTTCTTCCGTCCCGTAATATTTGCATTATCCGCAATAATGATATGCGCTCCCTGGCGGCGGATAAACTGTTTGAATCAATACTGAGCGAAAAAAGCTGATACCGGTCTCCTGAGAAATTATGCACGGGAAACCGTTTATAATGGGGTGAATGCACAAGAGGCAGGATGTAACACTCTCACATCCTGCCTCTTTAAATTTTTACTCTTTTTCTCCAATAGTTTTTATGCCCAGCACCGCAAGACTTTCATCATCCACCTTGGCAGGGCAGTCGCTCATAAGCTCGGAAGCGTTCTGCACCTTGGGGAACGCCGTAACGTCACGGAGATTATTCGCCCCGCACATTATCATGGCTATCCTGTCCAGCCCCAGTCCCATACCGCCGTGAGGCGCAGCGCCGTATTTGTAGGCATCCACCAAAAATCCGAACTTCGCTTCGATCTCTTCCTTTGTCAGCCCCAGAGCCGCAAACATTTTTTCCTGAAGCTCATAATCGGTAATTCTGATAGACCCGCTGGAAAGCTCCGTGCCGTTGAGCACAAGGTCGAATGCCTTGGCAAAAACCTTTTCCGGAGCGCTGTCCAAATACTGTATGCACTCGTCCATGGGCATGGTAAAGGGGTGGTGCATAGCGTCCCAGTGGCCTGTTTCCTCATTGTACTCAAAGAAAGGCATTTCGGTTATCCACAGGAAATTGAATTTCCCCTCGGGGATAATGTCCAACTGCTTTGCCGCTTTAAGCCGCAGCGCACCCAGGGAACTGAGCACAACGCTTCTTTTGTCGGCAATGATAAATACCACATCGCCCTTTTCCGCCCCTGCCGCAGCAAGTATCTTTTCCGGTTCACCCTCGTTTAAGAATTTGCCGAAGGAGAAGCTTGGCGCATCATCCACCCAGCGAATGTACGCCAGTCCCTTAACACCGATACCCTTCATATATTCCGTCAGCTTGTCGATCTCCTTTCGGGTAAACGTCCCCGCAGCATTCTTTGCGGTAATGCACCCTACCATGCCCCCGCTTGCTACAGCGTTTGCAAATACCCCGAAGCCGCTGTCCTTCACCGTCTCGGAAAGGTCGGTGATCTCCATACCGAAGCGTGTATCGGGCTTGTCCGAGCCGAAGCGGTCCATTGCCTCCGTATAAGTGAGACGGGGCAGGGGCATATCCACATCTCTGTCCAGAATATCTTTAAACAGACGCTTTATCAGCCCCTCGACCATTTCCATAATGTCGTCCGTGTCCACAAAGGACATTTCCAGGTCTATCTGAGTAAATTCAGGCTGCCTGTCCGCCCGCAGGTCCTCATCCCTGAAGCACCTTGCCAGCTGAATGTACCTGTCAAAGCCCGATACCATAAGCAGCTGCTTGTATATCTGCGGGGACTGGGGAAGCGCATAAAAGCTGCCCTTGTGCACTCTCGAGGGCACTAAATAATCCCTTGCTCCCTCGGGAGTGGATTTTATCATCATGGGCGTTTCTATCTCGATAAATCCGTTCTCGTAAAAATAATCCCTTGCGGTCTTTGCTATCTTTGAGCGCATTATAATGTTCCTCTGCAGCGGCGCCCGACGCAGATCAAGATAGCGGTATTTGAGCCGCAGTTCTTCATTGGTGTTAAGGTCGTCCACTATCTCAAAGGGCGGGGTCTGCGCTTTGGCAAGTATCCTCAGATCGTCCGCAAATATCTCCACCCTGCCTGTGGCTATTTTCTCGTTCACGCTCTCTCTGATGCGCACCTCGCCTTTTGCCATAACCACATACTCCGAACGGCAGGAAGCCGCCTTTTCAAAAATTTCGGGATCGCTGTTTTCATTGAACGTCAGCTGTACTATTCCCGTCCTGTCCCGCAGCACCAGGAAAATAATACCTCCCCTGTTTCTCACCGTGTCCACATAGCCCCCCACAGTCACGACCTGCCCCGCCTCTGTGACCTCGCCGCAGTAATGGGTGCGCTTTAAGCCTTTCATATTGTCAGCCATTTTTATTTCCTCCTGTTTTCGGTAAATTTTTAACGTTGCCGTAAATATAAAACATACAAATTTGGTTGCGTTTTGCAAACGTATCAAGCGTTTACGCAAAATTTACTTTATATTAACAATTTCTTAATGGACATTTTTATTGCATTGTGTTATAATAATATAAAGGATATTATTCCGAGTGCTCGTCATCTTCCTCCTCCATGCGGTCAAGCCGTTTCAGTAAAGCCCCGACCGACCTTATAAATTCCTCCAGTTTACGGGTGTTTTCCTCTTGGGTGCACTGCGCCGAAACAGCCTCAATTCCCCGGACGGTGCTCCGCAGCAGCCGCAGATCTATTTTGTTGTCCAGCGCAAGCTGCTCACGGGGCAAAGCAGCGATAATTTTTTCCGCCGCCTCATCCGCCCGGAAACCTGTCTCATCATTCTCGTACAGCCCGTCGCAGACCGCATCGCACAGCCGTTTCAGGTTAATAAGACTTCGGTAATGTATCTCCAGCACCGCCGTCTGCATATTTGCGTAAACGGTCATGGTACGGGAAATTTGCGGCAGCAGCCTTACCGCCGCCCCCTGCCGCTTTACCGCCGCTAAAAGTATGGGCAGCGCAAGGGTCTTGTCCGCCGTCAGCTCGCCGTCCTCCAGCACCTTTCCAAGGTCAATTTCCGGGGACTCTGCGGAGGAATTTTCACGGGAACTTTTCCCCGCAAGATTTCCCATTATTTCCATTACCCGCCTGTACTCCTCCTCCTGCCCCGGGGAGCTGTCCGCCCGCATTATCTCACGGATGACCCTGTCATCAAAGCTGCAAAGGTGTGAGCCGTACTGGTAAAGCTTAATCTTCATCAAACATATCCGCCATGCGTATGTCCGTGAATTTTTCCGCAAACTCCGCTAAAGGCAATTCGTTCTTTTCACCCGTTTTCATATTTTTAAGGGAGATTGTCCCGCTCTCCAGCTCGCTTTCGCCTATAACGGCAGAATATGCAGCCCCTATTTTATCGGCATATTTCAGCTGTCCCCGCAGCTCACGGCTCATTAAATCCCCCTGTGCACAGTGACCTGCCTCACGAAGCTTATGAATAAGCTTCATAGCCTGACCCTGCGCCTTGTCTCCCATGGAGGCAATGTAAATATCGCAGGCCGTTTCGGGCATAAATTCCACCCCTTGGGCTTCCATAGCCATTATCACACGCTCCAGACCCATAGCAAAGCCCAGCGCAGGAGTGGGCGCTCCGCCTATCTCGGCAATCAGCCCGTCATATCTGCCGCCGCCGCAGATCGTGCTCTGAGCGCCGATGTCATCGGAAATAAATTCAAACACCGTCTTTGTGTAATAATCCAGCCCTCTGACGATCTTCGGGTCAACAACATACTCTGTGCCCATTTCATCAAGAATGCCTTTCAGCCGCTCAAAATGCTCCCTGCATTCATCGCAAAGGTAATCGGTAATAAGAGGCGCACCCTCTGCTATCCCTTTGCAGATATCGCTTTTGCAGTCAAGGATCCTCATGGGATTTTTCTCAAACCTTGACTGACAGGTGCCGCAAAGCTTATCTCTGTTGGGCGATAAAAACTCCCGCAGTACCTTGTAATATTCCTCCCTGCATTTGGGGCAGCCGATAGAGTTTATGTGCAGGCTTATATTTTTCAGTCCCAGTCCCTTGATTATATCCCCCGCAAAGCAAATGATCTCAGCGTCCGCAGCAGGGGAGGGGCTTCCCGCCATTTCCGCCCCGAACTGGTGAAATTCCCACTGCCGCCCCTGCTGCACGTTCTCATGCCTGAAGCAGTTAACAAAATAAAACAGCTTCTGGGGCACGGCCTTTTCCATAAGCCTGTTCTCCAGAAGGGCACGGATAACCCCCGCCGTGCCCTCGGGGCGCAGAGTAAAGGTGCTTTTTGTTCCCGTCACCGTGAACATTTCCTTTTGTACCACATCTGTGGTCTCACCCACCGACCGAACAAAAAGCTCTGTCTTTTCAAATGTGGGTATCCTTATTTCCTTAAATCCGTAGCACTCCGCAATATCTGCGGCGACCTGTTCCACCGTCCTCCATTTGTGAATATTCTCGGGCAGAATGTCCTTAGCGCCCTTGTTTCTTGTTGCAACAAGTCTCATATAAAATCCTTCCTTTCATAAAAATCCATCCAAAGAATTATAATTGAATAAAATCTTAAAAAGCAAAAAGCCGTCCCAAACCAAAGCAGCGAAAAACCGCTTCTACAGGGACGACCGCAAGCCGTGATACCAACCCATATTCGCCTTATCCCGGGAAAATCCCTCAAAATAAAGCCTCGTTTACATTCCTTAACGCAGAATACACGTACAGGCTTTTCATTCACCTGTCGGCTCGCCGAATGTCCAAGCCCCTGCATAGCATCAGTGCGGTCCCAGCAAATCCGCCCCTCTCTGAAAATGCCCTTTGCAAAGCTTCTTTCGGGTCAAAGCCTTTGAATATATTTTTTATTTAAAAGCAAATCGGATGTACATCAAGTCACAGATCACTCCGACGGGATGCTCCTTTCCTAATCCACAGGATTAAGGATCTGCCGCCAGTCAAGATCGCCTCTTTCAAGCGCATGGATAAGCGCCTCGGCAGTGGCAATGTTAGTGCCTACAGGAATGTTGTGAACATCGCAGAGCCGCAGCAGGTTCATTTCGTTAGGCTCATGAGGCTTGGGGCGCAGAGGGTCTCTGAAAAACAGCAGCAGGTCTATCTCATTGCAGGAAATACGGGCGCTTATCTGCTGATCTCCGCCTTGGGAGCCGCTCAGATAGCGCTGTATGTTAAGCCCTGTGGCCTGAGCGATCATCTTGCCTGTAGTTCCTGTAGCGCAAAGATTGTGGCGGGACAGCACACCGCAGTAGGCAATGCAGAACTGCACCATAAGTTCTTTTTTTGCGTCATGAGCTATAAGAGCAATATTCAATTTAACACATTCCTTTCTCTGTAAAGTCTTTGCAGCCGGGATAAACCATTATCAAGGCCGCTTGCGAAACTTTCGCAGGCGCAAAAGTTACTGGAGCAGCACCTTGAAGCTCAGGGGAACATCCTCGCCCTTTATCCTCTTGGAAATGGAGTCGAAGGCCTTGAACGCCAGCGAAGTGCTGGGCAGCGGCTCGCCCTTGGAGGTGGCTATTATAACAGCGTCGTCATCGGGGATAACGCCGATAAGCTGAACGCCTACCGTGTCGATTATCTCATCCAGGTCCACAATAAGGTCCGCCTTGAAGATATCGGGATTTACCTTGTTAATAATAAGCCTCTGCTTCTTGTTGCCCCTCTTGTAGAACTCATCGGACATCGTCCGTGCGTCACGTACACATACAGGGTCGGGAGTGGTGTTTATAAGAATAAGATCGGACTGTTCAACAACGTCGAAAACGCTGGCATTTGTACCTGCCGAGGTGTCTACGATTATGTACTCGTAGTACTTTCTCATCTCCTGGCAGATATTCTTTATCGTCTCAGCGTCAACCCTTGCAAAAGGATCCTCGGGGGCGCAGACAATGCTGAGGTTAGAGGCGATCTTTACCTGAGTGGTAGCCTTGTAGATATCACATTCGCCCTTGAGTACGCTGCCGAGGTCATAGGTTATATCGTCCTTTACCCCCAGCATGATATCAAGGCACCTCAGACCGAAGTCCAGCTCGATAATAAGAGTTCTGTTGCCCTGCTTTGCCAGCGCAAAGCCCAGCTCGGAACATATGGACGACTTACCGGTGCCGCCTTTACCGGATGTTATGGCGATGATTTTAGACATATAGCTATTCCTTTCTGGGTTATGAGTTTTGCGGTTTTCGCAGAAAACCGAGTCAGGACGCAAAGGGCAAAACCCGGTTTGAATATTTTAAATATTTCAATCTTTTCGCCGCAGCGTTCATTTAAGATTGACAGCCTTGTACTTTGGTGCGGCCCTGCACATTGGTGTGACCTTAGCACCGTGGTATTACCTTTGCATCTTGGGACAGCCTTCTGCGGAAACCTTGCCCCCATGCGTGAAAAAACAAAATGCGGTCGTACAAAACCTATTAATTCTATTTTACCATATTTTCAGAAAATGTCAAAGGATTTTTACTGAATCTGCACAATTTCGTGAAATAGTTATCAAAACGGGTGTTGATATTTGTGCATTATGACGAGAATATTTTTGCAATAATGTAACACTATACGTCAACAATGCAGTATCCTGCAAAAAGCACCCGAATATCCGAAAAAAATAAAAAGCAGGGGCAGCAAGCAAAAGGCGGAAGGTATTGCATTGCACCTGAGCCATGCAATATCTTTCAGCCCCCCTGCTTAATGCCCCCTTTTATTATATATCCGAGGAAACAGTGCAGCAAACTTCCAGCCTCTAGCCTTCTCACTATCTAGCTTCCAGTCAATATGCCTTACCGAAATAAACCATGCACTTAGCGGGCTTACCGCAGCAAACACAAGTTTCCGACAGCTTTTCCTGCTCAAAGGGAATGCACCGTGAGCCTACCCCCGTTGCCTCCTTGACCTTGTCCTCGCACTCTTCCTCGCCGCACCACATGGCCTTGATAAAGCCGTCGCCGTTCTTTTGGAGCACGTCGCTTATTTCGTCCATACTCGTGCAAGCATACGTCCTCCGCTCCCTGTTTTCCAGAGCCGCCTTGTAAAGCCCGTCGTGAACCTCTTGCAGCTTGCCCGCTACAGCCGCCTCGATCCCCGCAAGCGTTACAAAGCTTTTTTCCCTGTTGTGCCTCGTCACGATCACGCACTGATTCTGCTCAATATCCTTAGGCCCTACCTCGATCCTTACAGGTACGCCCTTCATCTCATATTCCGCAAACTTCCACCCGGGGGTGTTGTCGCTGTCGTCTACCTTTACACGAATGCCGGCAGCCTTCAGCGCTGCTTCAAGCTCACGTGCCTTTTCCAGCACACCCTCCTTAAACTGCTGAATGGGCACTATCACCACCTGAATGGGCGCTACCGCAGGGGGCAGCACCAGCCCGTTGTCGTCCCCATGAGTCATTATTACCGCACCGATAAGCCTCGTAGCAACTCCCCACGAAGTCTGATGAGGATAAACCTTTTTGTTCTCCTTGTCGGTGTACATTATCTCAAAAGCCTTTGCAAAGCCGTCCCCGAAATAGTGGGAAGTGCCCGCCTGAAGCGCCTTTCCGTCATGCATCAGCGCCTCTATAGCATAGGTAGCCTCCGCCCCCGCAAACTTGTCACTGTCTGTCTTTCTGCCCTTTATCACAGGCATAGCAAGGCTCTCCTCGCAGAAACGTGCATAAACGTTCAGCATACGCTCTGTCTCCTCAATAGCCTCCTCCGCAGTGGCATGAATGGTGTGCCCCTCCTGCCATAAAAACTCCCTCGACCGCAGGAAAGGACGGGTGGTCTTTTCCCACCGCACCACCGAGACCCACTGATTGTACAGCTTGGGCAAGTCCCTGTATGAATGTACAATATTTGCGTAATGCTCACAGAACAGCGTCTCCGAAGTGGGGCGCACGCAAAGCCTGTCCTCCAGCTTCTCGCTGCCGCCGTGAGTTACCCACGCAACCTCGGGGGCAAACCCCTCCACATGGTCTTTTTCCTTCTGCAAAAGGCTCTCGGGAATGAACATAGGCATACAAACATTCTCATGCCCCGTCTCCTTGAACATTCCGTCCAGGATCCTCTGAATATTCTCCCATATAGCGTAGCCGTAAGGCCTTATGACCATGCAGCCCTTAACGCTTGTGTACTCTATCAGCTCCGCCTTTTTCACAATGTCCGTGTACCATTTTGCAAAATCCTCGTCCATTGAAGTAATGGCGTCCACCATTTTTTTGTTATCCTTAGCCATTTATTTTTCCTCCCGGTTTTGATCTTGATTATTATCATCGAGGTTCAGTTCGCCCTCGTAAATGTCCTTGACTTTGTAATTCTCCTCCACCCTTTCGGGAATAGGCTCGACCCCGGAAGCAGCGCTGTCATCGGGTTTCCTGCCCAGCAGCTTGTCCACCGCACCGGCGATCTTCTGTAAATTAGCCGTAACAATATAAATGAGCACCATAGCCAGAACCGCCATACCCACAGCCGCCCCTGCGCTTGTCACAGGCTTGTCCGCCTGTGAGGACGTCTGAGCAGGCGCAGCCTGTTCCGTCAGCTCCATGAATATCCACGGTATCTCCTGCAGGCTCAGAACCATAACACGCCGCCTCCTTTCCAAAAAGATACAACTATTATATCATAATTCTGTTTCCATTTCAAGTAATATTTTTTAACATTTCCCGTAAATTTGAATACAGCCTGCAAAAAGTGATATTTTAAGATTGTTCGCTCAAATAAATAGTTACCCTGCTTTGAATAATCCTGCACACCTCATCGGGCTCTTTATCTCCGTTAAAATACGATGTTAATTCCTCGGCTAAAATATTACCTATCGCATTGCACGTCATATTTCCCGAGCCGTTTATCGAGTTGATTTGCTTCATTATTTCGTCACAATAACTAATTTTTATTTTTTCGTCAATTTTCAATATATTTGTTTCGATTGACCATTTATAGTGAAAATTCAAAGCGTCCCGATTTATCGGTAAAGCATGGCTATGCGTTATTCTTTCGGTACCGTTTATGTTATCGACATATGCCTCATAAGAAGTACAATATTTTATAAAATCAAATGCACCTGTTTGGTTATTTGACTTAGTAAAAATTGATAAAGACGATGTGGGTACTGCAATATGATAATTCTCGGTCTCCGAGGGAAAACCTATGAACTTTATTTTATCCGATACATCTCTTTCAATAAATTCGATCTGGTCAAATCCCGAAAATCCGCAGGACATAACAAGAAGATCATCATTTTTAAATTTATTGTATATGTCTTCATTTGATAAATTTTGTATTGAGTTATAGTATTGTTTCATAAACTTGATATATTCCTCAAATTTTCCGTCGTCAAAAGAACAGGAGCTGTTTGTGAGATCAACATATTCGGAAATAATGTAAGAAATAAAAGCATAGGAATCAAACGACAGATCATACGGTATCTCGCAGCCCAGCAATTTTGATTTTTCTGTTATATGTTCAAATGAAGTGTCATTATCATCTCCCCACAGGTCTGTTTTCACTATTGCAGACTCAACGTAAAAATCATAGGGAATTTCGTAAAGCTTTCCGTCCCTTTCCATTGCTTTCAGTACAGAATCAACATAAGTATCACGGGAAACGTCGCCGTCGTTATCTATAAATTCATACAGATCGCATATAACGCCTTTTGCATATAAAGGAGTTGTATCTATCCAGCCATGTACAAAGAGCACATCAATATTTTCGCCGCCGATTATATCTACCAGTAAATTATCGCTTGACAAATATTTTTTCTCTTCAATATAAAACTTTCTGTCGGAGTTATTATATTCCTTAATAAGCATATTAATTGATTGGCTTGAAAACTCATCTGCCTCGTTTCGTGCGAGAACAATCATTTCCCGCCCTTGTTCATCGGTAATGCTATTATCGTCCATACTGTTGCAGGATGAAAGCAGAACAGCAGCAAAAGCCGTTGCTGCTGTTGCTGCCGTTTTTGCAAAAACACTTTTTTTCATATTATCTTATCCGTTCCTTTTTTGTTAAATTAAGGCTCGCCCTCATAAGGCGTTTTCCTATATAAATAACAAATTAAGGCAGGGAAATATCACAGAATATTTGTAACATTTTAATGAACTTTTTATAAACGCTGATTCTTGGGAGACTATTCCGCAATCAGATCGAAATACGGGTCATAAAAATCATTACCCGGCAGTACAGCCGTCTCCATAACGGGCGGCACATCAATTTCCTCCGTCACAGCCTCCGCAGACGTAACAACAACCTCCGGCACAGGCGCAGCAACAGGCGTATATCCACCCTCAAAGCTTCCCGCCCCGTCCCCGTAGCAGGAATAATTCGTCCTTGCCAGAAAATCCTCCGTCCCCTGAACAATGGCCTCCGCAATGCCCGCCTGATGAGTGGGATTCATAAGCGCCATAGCCTCCGTGTAATTGGTCACAAACCCGCATTCCACCAGTATCGACGGGAAATCCTGCTGTTGTGTCACAAAGAAATAATTATACTTCGCCCCCCTGTCCAGACCGCTTTCCCCATGAACACTCCCCCCGAGATACGCACCTATCCTCGACGTTACCGCCTTGGCAAGAGGCTGTGAATAGGGCGTGAAATAATAAGCCTCCGACCCCTTTGCAGCCTCGCCCCCCCCTGCATTGCAGTGCACCGCAATAAACACATCCGGACTGTACTGCCTCGCAATAGAAGCCCTCTCCGCCGTAACATAAGTCTCCGACTCGGTTTTGAATCTGATGACATTCGCCCCCCTTGCCGTAAACTTTTCCTCCGCATATTTTGCAATCGCAAGATTGGCCTCCTGTTCCTTGATGTGCCCTATAGCCCCCGGGTCAAACTGACTTGCCCCCGTGTACCCGTGCCCCGGGTCAATAACAATAGTCGCCCCCGACAGGGAATTTCTGCACCCGTTGAACCGCAGCACCAGATTCCCCTCATTGTCATAAGAAGAGGTTATCCCCCCGAATACCCCGTTCTGCCGCAGCTTTAAGGTCAGCCTCGTTTTAGTCAGCTCTCCGCTCGTGTAGCTGTCCCATACTCCCTCTGTAAATACCGCACTTTCGGGAAACGTTATATTTCCCGACCCCACGCTTGTAACATAGTCAAACGTAATAATAAACGAATCGGCGTCAAATCCCGAAATATAATAATTTCCATTGTCCCCCCCATTGTAGTTCACTCCCGAGAACGCCGCCGCAAAGGGTATCTTCACATCTGTGTGCAGCTTTAAAACCGTGTCCGTGCCGTCCTTTGCAGCGCTCACCACCGTCATAACATTGCTGCCCAGGGGTGCATTCTCCAGCACATTCACATCACTGCACCTTATCCTCTTTCCCGAATTTGTCAGATAATAATCCGTCCCCGAATAGCTTACCGTCCTTATCTGATAATCGAGAGTCCCCCCCGGCAAACGCACCATGTCGGGCGTAGGCGCAGTCCCCGTAGTTTTAGCGTCGTAAACCATGGTGTTGTCCCGCTTTACCTCCAAAAGACTTCCGCTGTAATCGTTAAGTATCTCCGCAAGAGCATTCACAATTATCCTGCTGCCCGTCCTCGTCTCGTTAAAATCCCCCGTTTTCGTCTTGTACGTCCCGTAAAAACGCACCGTCCCCAGGTCAATATCCTCACCCTTTTTTCCCGCAGGGGCAACATAAGTCGCCACATATTTCGTGTAATTGGAGTTAGGGTCAAGCTCGTCCAGCTGCCCCTCCACAGGCATAAGCTCAATAAGCTTTCCATTGATCTCCGCCGAAACGACCGACCCCCTGTAAGCTATCGCCGAAAGGGTCACCGCCGACTTTTCCTCAATCCTCATTTCCCCCTCTGAAGGCTCAACGCTTTTGAGCACATTCACAGTCCTCGTTATCCTGTATGTAACGGTCTTTCCCTTGTTTTTGAACGTAAAAGTGTTAAGCCCCACATCCAGTTCCTCATTGAAATAAAACCGCCCCGCCTCATTCAGCTGTATAGGCTCGCCCTGAAAATATATGGTAAAATTCGGGTCAAACGAACCCGCAAATATTACCGACGGCTCTTCCGTCTTAAAGGTCTCCTCCAGCGGCAAAGTCATCTCCAGTTCATTATTGAGCCCCTCTAAATCAATAGTGTCCTCAAAGTGCTTCATTAAAACGTCTGTGGATTCCTCCCTGTTTTCCTCCAGATCGGCAAGTGAGTTGAATGTACTCCCAATGCAGCTTTCATATTCCCCCGCCTTTATCACCTGCTTTACCAGCTCATCCGGGGACTGCCACCCAGTGTATTCCGAGCAGACCCTCTCGTTAATATGATCTATCATCATGGGAATATCCGCTTCCCTTGCAACCTCGTCCCACCACCTCATAGTCTCCTCAAAGGGCATAACAGCGCTGTCAAAAGCGCCGTCCGCCTTAACGAAAATAAAATCCGCCTGCCCCTTTTTTATGTAATCGAGAGTGTCCGCATATCCGTCCGTCAAAGCCTCAAATGAAACCTCCGTAGGACTTCCCGCCGAATTAGTGCTTCTGTTAGCCCATACATCGTCAATGGATATCCCCACAGGCACAGCATTTGAAGTTTTCCTTATCGCCTGCGCCACTTGCGTGAACACATATTCTCCATTGTCCACCAGCCAGTTTCCGTAGCCTATCCCCGCCCCGTTTTCCATGTAATTTTTAAAGCTCTCGCCGTTCTTGTATGAATAATAACCGCTGAGGATTATCCCGTCCACAGGATATTTCACCGTAAATTCATGAGCCGTCAGCGCCAGCCTGTCAATGCGGTTCTTAGCAGTATCCTCATCGATCCCCGCCAGCACCGTGTTTATGTCAAATGTGAGATAAAGATACATTCCCCTTGAGGACGCCTCATCTGCGCATATCCTGACAGGGGAGCGGCGCACCGTCCTGTTCACCCCATCCTCAAAAAACTTCTCCCCCTCAAAGCTTGTGGAAAGAATTACCGCATTGAGCCTTTTTCCCTGCGCCCTGTCCAGTACATCGGCAACCTGCGCCTCGATTTCTTCCTCGGATAACATTCCCCCCTGTTCATCATATACACCGAAATCCCTCTCCGGGCATATGTACACGCCTCTCACCGCCTCGGGAAACGTAAACATAGGCACATACTCCGGGGGCGTAAACACAGGCAATACCTCGTCAACCTGCTCCCTGTAAGGGGTATCCTCGGGCAGAATCTCCACATATTGCCCGCTTTCGGCGGAAACACTGCTGCCATAATTTTCCGAAGCGCCCAAGTTACCCAAGCCGCCCATAAACAAGCAGCCTGCCAGCAGCGCTGCCGAGATTTTTTTAAGCAGCCTTGATATTTTATTTTTCTTCATATAACGCCGCCTCCGAATCTATGTAAAATTAAAAAATTTAATCAAAATACATTTGAAAAGTCCCTCGAATTGCTGTAAATATATTTACCTCATTATCCCGATTCCAACCCCCTGCTTACTGCCCCATATTTTTCAGATGTCTTATATCATTCCCCGCAAACTTCAGCCTCTTTCCCGAGAACATTATCCTTGAAATTATCCTTTCATTGTACCGCACGGAAAATTTTTCCTGCATAATATTAGTGCTTATAATAAAAGGGCTGCCGGTGTTTATTCTTGTGTTGATAATGTTGTATAAAGCCGTCTCGTTAAAAGGGGTGTCCTGCTCAGCGCCCAGATCGTCCAGTATCAGCAGATCGCATTCCAGCAGCGGCGAAAGCGTGTCAGCGCCCTTCTGAGCCCTGCCGAAATGCTCGTCCTCCATAGCCTGCAAAATGTTTATCACCGAGCCGTAGATCACATTAAAGCCCTTTTCGATCAGTTCCTTAGCAATAGCCATTGATAAATGGGTCTTGCCCACTCCCGTAGGGCCGTACATAAGAATGTTCCCGCTTTCCCGTGAAAATTCCGCCGCATACCTCAGACAGTAACCGTAAATATCCTTCATTCTTTCAAAGCAGTCCTTGCCCTCTGCCGTTACCCCCCTGTAATACTCCAGATTAAAATGATTAAAATCCGCCAAAGGCATATTCGCCGAACGGTTAAGCTCCTGTGCCGCATATCTTGAAATAAGCCTTTCCAGGCATTCGCAGGGCTTGCCGTCCGTATAGCCCGTGTCATTGCATTTCCTGCACCTGTACTGTACTTCCAGATAATCCTCGGGATACCCCTTTTTTTTAAGCTCCGACTTTATCATATTCTGCCCGTCAAGGCTGCTCTTTTTTATCTTTTCAAAATTGCTTTCATAGCCCTTGCTCCGCCTGACAATATCCATAGCAAGCTGCGCAGCGGTTCTGTTAAGCATACGGCGTATCTCGGCAATTTCGGGAATTGTCCTTTCAATTTCCTCAGCCCTTGCCTTTGCCTCCTGCTCCGCATTGAAACGCCGCCTGTCGATCTCCTCGCCTGCTTTTCTCCTGAGTTCCGCCCTGTTCATATTTTTACCTCCCGCCGATTAGTCTTTCGCACCAAAGATACGCCGAAACTTAGAGGTTTTCCGCTAACTTTCAAACTTATCACCTTTCAATATCACAGTAACACAGTATTACAGTATCACAGCCCCAAAAAGCTGTCCGTATTCCGGGACTTTCCGACCGATAGATTTTTATGCCGATTCCCCGTCTTTTAACCCTTGCAAAAATGCCGCTCAAAAGCTTTTTTAAACAGCAGCACCGCAATAGCATTTCAGCCTGAAGCGTAAGCCCGGCATTAATCGTCAGCCAGTATAGCCGCCAGATCGTAAGACGGCGCAGCATTCCCGTTGCTCTTGTCTCTTTTCCCAACCTGCTTTATCGTCGTTGCAGGCTTTGCCGTACTCTTTTCCCTGTCGTCAAACCCGTCCGCAGCCTCGGGGGTCGTCACCCCCGAATCATACCACTTTTTGAGAATACCCCCCATATACCGAAAATCCGCCTTCCCCTTAGTTTCCATGGTTATGTAGTAAGCCTTTGCCACCAGCTCCACCGAAATACCCTTTCCGCACCATTCCTCCACGTATTCCTTCTGCCTCGGAGTAAGTACCGTCTGAATCCCCAGCTTCGCCTTTATCTTCCCCTCATAGCTGCTCCGCTGCTCCATAGCCGCCAGCTCCCTGTTCACACTCTCATGAGTAACTATCTCACGCTCATACATATTAACGGCAGTGTCCTCTATCTTCTTCATTGAAGCCCCCCATTTCCTGCAGCAGAAAGCAGCTATCATCACCACCACATCCGCAGACATTCCCAGATGATCGTGTATCCATAAAAGCGTCCTCTGATCGTCAAAGGTAAGCACCCTTTTAAGCTCCGCCTCCGCCGTCCTGAACATAAAAGCGACCTCGCCGCTTTTCTCTATCCTCTCCGCAATCTCCGCAGGCAGCACCGACTTCCTCGAGGGCACCGAAATAACATTCACCCTCTTTTTCTTTTCCCCCTCAGCCTCACCGCCCGAATTTCCGCCGCAGCTTTTTTCGGCAGCAGCACAGATATTGCCATGTAAATTTTCCTTGAGACTACCGCCGTTTCCCCCTTTATCCTCCGATATATCCGCCGTCTGTCCATCGAGAGTTTCACTCTCAACGAATGAGATCTGTTCCCCCTCATTTTCTTCATTCACCGAATTTTTTTCATGCAGAACCGCAGAAGAACTCCCTTCAAAAACACCCACCTGCTGCCAGTAATTCACAGCGTCCTCAATATCGTCCGCCCCCGCCCCGATAACGCTCGGGTCGTCGGGAAATTTCCTGTATCTCAGATAATATATCAGCAGCTTCAGGGACTTCCCCGAAGCCAGCTTCAGACCGTCCGTCACCTTGTCGGGCACAGCGAAAACGCCCTCGTCCCAGTTAATTTTACAGTTCATAATCCACCTTAAATTTTCATATATTCGCAGAAGAAATATACCTTATTTTCCCTCGGAATTTATCTTGATTACAACCTTAATATCGGAGCCGACTTTTTCCTTAAATTCCTCCGCCATATCAGCGCTTCCGGCATCGCCAACCACACTTCCATAATGAACGGGTATCGCCGCAGCAGGCTTTATTATGTTTATAAGCTCTGCCGCCTCTGCCGCATTCATAGTGTATTTTCCCCCAATGGGCACAAGAGCAACGTCGCATTTCACACGCTTGTTTTCCTCCGTAATATCCGTATCGCCCGCAATGTAAATCCGCTTGCCGTCCACGGTTATTATATACCCCAACCAGCCGTCACTCTTCGGGTGAAAGGGCTTGCCTATATTGTAAGCGGGGATCGCCTCCGCCTCAATATTCCCCGCACATATTTTCTGCCCCGCCGCAATCGCAAGCATATTCTCCCGGGAAATACCCAAAGCCGCCACATCCCCCTCCATAGCTTTCGGGAAAGCGAAAACCGTATCCTCCTTCCGCACCCTCTCAATATCCTCCGCCGAAAAATGATCGAAATGATTGTGAGTGATAAATATCATATCCGCATTTTTCGGTTCACCCTCTGTTTTAAAAGGGTCAACATAAATAATCTTATCGGAATTTATCCGAATGCTGCTGTGAATAAGCACCTCAATATTTTCCGTCATATTAAAACCGCCTTTCCAATAAATTTATGTGCTGTAAAACGGGTCGGAATACGGATCATAGGGGCTTCTGCAATATTCCAGATACCAATTATCCCCCAGATCCTTATAATCATTTATATATAACAGTTTATCCCCCTTATAATATTCCTCCGCTTTCGGTTTTACGGGTGAATAAATTATCGCCGTAGGCTCGCCTGTCCGAGGCACAAAATTCGCAATTACGAATCTCACGGTGTTATCATGTTTATATCCGTCAATATATTCATAATTTCCCAAAACACGCAGCTTGATATAGCCCCATTTATCAAGCTTTTCATTCTGCCGAAAATCCTCATCATCGGGAGAATCGTCAAAATCGTAAATAAGCTTAGCAATGCTTTGAAAGCTCTCCTTGTTCCGGTAAAAATGCCATTCCATAACCGTCACCGCAGGCGTGATTATCCCTATCTTAATAAGAACCGTTACCGCAATAATTATCCCCGCGGCCGCCACCAAAAATTTTCTTATATGTTCCCTTGTTATCTTGATATTCATTCAAACTTTTACCTCCCGCTGATTTGTTGTTCGCACCAAAGATACATTGAAACTTAGGGGGTTACCGCTGACTTTCAAACTTCTCCTTCCCTTTAAGCTATTATCACATAAAATTATCACATTGTATTTATACGCTCAAAAAAATTTATCAGCATTGCCGTCCCATACAGCAGCCCATAACCGGCACACCGCATAAAACCCGCAAATTTTCCGACAATTTTCTCCCATAATAAATTATATCACATTTCCGCCAAAAAAACTATATTCAAATTGCACGATTAACGCCCCGTGAATTTTACATTTTAGGCAACAAGCAACAACTTTTTTCACAGCCGCAGCCGTCAGCATTTATTTTAATTTTTCCGCATTTTTTTTCTTGACTGCTTTTTATACCCCTGTAATAATATTGTATCACAAAATCCCAAGCTTGTCAATAGCTTTGTGCAATTTTATTGTGCATATAATTGACTTTGTATAACTGCACAAATAACATACCAAATTTTTATTTATTTTCACAACGCAATATTATCCTGCGTTTTGGAGAATGCGCTCCAATTCCCGATAATTCATGATCTTCCGACAGCGCCAAAAAAACCGCACTTGTCCACGTGCGGTTTTTGAGGTCGTGCATAAAAACTCATGGCATACCGTGTTATGTCATTTTACCCTTTTGGAGCAATCGCTGTTTTATACCGTGCCGGTTCAGTTCTGAAACCTTATCTGCTCGTCCGTAACAGGTGCATAGCAAATGATCTCCCCGCCTTCAAGCTCCTCACGGTGCATATCAACAGCCGTTATCTGATGATTGTCATAGGTGGTGTAATAGTAAATTCCCTTGTCCGTATTGCAGCAGCTTGTGTAAAGAGTTATCTCGTATTTGCCGCCCCCCACATCGCAGCAGCCCCGCTGCTGGTCAACGGAGTTCAGAATGTGGAAAAACTGGCTCACGCTTTCCTTTTCCGACTCACCCGAAACGGAGTTCATCTTCACAAACGCCACCCTCACAAATCTCGACTGTGACGACAGGTCCCCCGGCAGTCCCATGCCCCCCATTCCACGGCTGTAGCGGTTTAGATCCAGCCTGTCCGAGAAACTGTTTTCGGGGTCTTTGGGCGATAACCCCCTGTAATTATTCAGATTCATCATCTGCATATCAAAGGGCGGATTATTCGTCAGGACACCCGCAGGATTATCATACACCCTAAGCCCCTCTCTTACCGATTCCACCGTTATCGCCCCGTTTTTATCGGCAATTATCCAGTGAAGCTGCGCAGCAGGAAGCTTGTCGCTGAACTGCTCATTGTCAATATTTATCCTCGCTAACAGCGCCCTCGCAGCGCCTACCGAATCACACTGTGAAAGTATCCATGAAATAAACTCAAACTGGGAAACATTGTCCTTTCCCGCTTCCTTGTCCCTGTAAAAAGCGTTTCCCACAAAGTTAAGCCCCGCCATTCCGAGCCCCTTTTCATTTACAGCGTCATAGAACAGCGGATATCCGTCCTCCACATGCGCCATACCGATGATCGCATAGTGATTGTCCATTCTGCCCATGCTGCGGAATACCAACGGAAAATTCCTTGGCATAATAACAATGCTGTCGCCGTAAGAAAACTCATAATCCAGCGTCCTGCCGAAATAAAAATCTTTTGAATTGTAGGTTGCCGCCGTACACATTAAACATCTTCTCCTTTTCACATTTCAGATTATCCTTAAAAAATTGCAGCGCATACAAAATTTTCCGCCGCAAAAATATTATACCATATCTTTCCCGAAAATGCAAGCCTTGACTCCAAACTTACATTGCCATTTCAGCAAAAATTTTCCACACTCTGCCATTGACCGAAACACCCGCTATTGACCAATATCAACCCATAATGGCTTACCCAAGCCGCAATGGGGTAGTTATATATATCATTATTTGTAATATCATGCAAGAAGCGAGCCCCATAGTTTTCTGATTATCTTTGACAGTTCTGCCGTGCGTTTCCTGATCTCTCTCTCGTCCCAGATCTTTTTTTCGAGAAGCTCCCGTGCTATCAGGCAATCGGCAAGCTCCTTCATACCTCTTTTTTTGCCCTCGCCCTCAATCTTCCTTTTGAAATCATAATTGCTGACAGATGCGTTCAATTTTTTATTAAGAAGCGTCATATTGCCAATTTCATATATCGCCGAATGTCGTATAGCTTTGATTTGCTCTTCATCTGAAACCTGTTCTCCGTTTTCATCATAAACAGGAGCATCAGACCAGTGCTGCTCCCATTTTTGCGGCATAATATGCTCCAAAGTAAATTCATATTTAAACTCCTTGTTATCGGAATTTTCTGTACTGCGTTTATAAAGCTCTACCCAGAACAGCAGCAGTGTAGCCAGTTTGTTGCTGCTCATGTGCCGCAGTCCGTATTCAAAATTATCCGAATTGATATTTTTACAACTACCTAACATTTCTTTGATAGCTGCACCTTTAATGAACTGAATGCACTCGTTATTATAATTTTTCGTGGTTTCTCCGCATATCGCATGAAGAACCAAATACTGCTCCAATTCGAGAAATTGTTCTTCCACATCGCTGCCCTGTTTCTTTAAAAATATCAGATAAAGAATATAAGGGTAAAAGGTGGATATTTCCAGTACATCGGAAATATGTATAGTTCTCTGAATATACAAAGATGTGTCGTAGGAAAGCCAGGTCATATCATTGAAATATTCCTGATACAAACGTGCATAAGTGTTTATTTCCTTTATAAATTTTTCCGTATCAACGGATTTTGAAAGCCCGGAAACATAATTTTTATAACACTCCGGCAGATCTGACATTTTATTTTTTGCCGGGTCAAAGAAGCCCTTTATAACAGCGATACAATGCAGCAAAAGCTCAATGTTATCCCTGTAAAGTCTGCCGACCTGTCTCGCCTTGTTCCAAAATCTCTCCGTTTCATGTGTGTCCGAGAAAATGCCGTCCCATTCTTCGTCATATAATTCCGTGGCTTTATTCTGAGCTTTTTCGTTTGACATTCCCTCTTTTTGCAGCAGCTCTATGTACTGCTGAAATACTTTGTTTTTTATCGTATCTGCACTTGTAAGTCTTACGCCTGCCGTGTTGATTGTATCAAATATAGTCTGTTCATTTTCTTTTTCCCCAAGCTCTATGATAACAAGGTACTTGCCGTTCTCATCATGGTCGTCAATATGCCTTGTGAGATATCTCCATATAACCTGAACCGTGTCTGTCTTATCCCTTAATTCATTCCTGAAAAAGCAATAGCATTGAATGATACCGTCGGCATTGCAGAGGTCAATTTCGGAAATTTTGTCCTTGATGTCTCCGTTCATCACTTTTTCAAAATCCTTGCGGTCTATGTGACTGTGGCGTATCTTTATATGATTACCGTCCCTGTCTTCTATATGGGTAGTGTTTCTGAAGGGACCTGCTACTTTTTCATAAAATGGGTTTCCATAGTCATCATTGGATTGGAATATTTGGGTATCTTTTAATTTGAATAACTCATCAAAACAAGCACGCATAAGAATACTAAGTGTAGTAAGCCGCTGCTGTCCGTCAATTACAGTCCAGAAAAATACTCCATCGGAGGTTCTGTTCTCTTTCAGTATAATTGAACCCAAAAAGGGACATCCGTCCGGATTGCTCATGCTGTCCAGCAGCTCTTTCCAGTTTTCCTCTTTCCAAACATACCGCCTTTGAAAAAAGGGTATCTCGTAAAAATAACTATTTCTGATAACGCTAAATGAATTTCCGTATGCTTTCATATTTCCCACCTCTAAAAAGAATTTTCAGTAAGCTCTAAAAATGTTTTCATCATTATAACATTTTTTCCGACTTCTGTCAACATGTGTTTTTTATAAAATATTGTAATGCAAAAGCCCCCTCCGACGTTTGCGCAGCGTCGAAAGGGGACTTTCGGAGAATCCACCGAAAAATGGGAATAATCTGAAAATAGTTCTGTCACCTTGCCGGAACCAACATGCCGGTCATTCAAAAATAGTTTCTATCACCTTATCGGAATTTTCGGCCGAGTATCGCCAGCGGTCAATGTGACCCACGTCCTCGGGGATAAAATAACTGATCGGATCGGGCGGCAGCTCCTCGTCGAAAACGTCCACGATAATCAGCTTTACTTTCATCTTTTCGGGAATGAGAGCCTTTATGTATACCCCCGTCCGCTGCCCCGCCTTTACCCCCGCACGAGGTTCGGCAAGCCCCGCAAGATTGGGCGCAAGCTCCACGAAAATCCCGTAATCCTCCACCGACCGCACTATCCCCGAAACCGTTTCTCCGCAGGAAAAGGCAGCCGCATTTTCCTCCCACGTTCCCAGAAGCTCCTTGTGGGAAAGCCAGACCCTGCTGCCGCAAACATCTTTCACCACTGCCTTTATAAGCTGCCCCGGCACAAACCTGTCCCCCGGGTGAGATATCCTCGAAACCGAAACCGCATCAATGGGAATCAGCGAGGGCAGACCGCAGCCAATGTCCACAAACGCCCCGAACTGCTCCAGATGAGTGACCCTTGCAGGGATAATATCCCCCGGACGCAGCCCCGAAATATATTTCTCTATGCATTCCTGCTGCACAGCCCGTCTTGACAGGGTAATGCCCCATTTGCCGTTTTCTTCGCTTATATCCGTTACCTTAAAGCAAACCGGACGGTTTACCTTGGTTATCAGCGCAATATCCCTGGTAGAGCCGTCCTCAATGCCCACCGCACCCTCTGTCCTGGGAATGATACCCTTGCCGCAGGGCAGGTCGACAATAAGGTTGTGACCGCTGTCGCAAACGCCCGCACGCCCCTCCAGCACCATTCCTTTCTCCATAGCCTCTCTCAAAGAGGAAATGCTGCTTACAGCGGCTTTGTTTTCGGGAGTACCCAGCAGGCTGCCCTCGGGAAAAAATCTGTTCATTTTCAGTGACCTCCTGATAGAGAGGTCAGAGGTTTTTCCCGTGACCGTCTCCGATTTAATTTATCTTGTATTTAAACTTATGCGGGGTTTGGGGCGGATATGCTTTTTTGAAAATTATTCGGACACGTTAAATTTTTCGGGGCATTCTTCCCCATATCCCCCTATAATTCCGCAATTATATAATTGTCAACTAAAATTAAAAATTTTTCAAAAAAAAAAAAAACGGAAGGTTTACACAATTCATTTAAAAAAAGAGTATAATTAAGACCATGACATAAACCGGAAAATTTTGGAATTTATGCAGACCAGTTTGTGAAAATTTTTTAAGGAGGAATTGATTTTGAAAGGGAAACTTTTTAAAAAGGGCATTGCGGTTGCAGCGGCGTTTGCCATTGCTGTCGGTGCAGTCGAGGCTGTGCCGAGATTAGAGGGGAAATGGATTTTCGGAGCGGGAGTTAATGCGGCTGACGAAGTTGCAATTAATTCCGAAAACTTTCCCGATGATATATTCAGGCAGTATGTACTGGATTATTGTGACCGTGATAAGAATGGGGTACTTTCCGAGGAGGAGATTGGGAAGATTACATATATTGGAGTAAGTAAAGATGGTGAAGGCGAAGAAAAAAAGATTTACAGTCTAAAGGGCATAGAATTTTTTACTGCTCTTACAGAGTTGAGGTGCAGATGGAATCACCTAACAACCCTTGATTTGAGTAATAATACTGCGCTTCAATATTTGGATTGTTATAACAATCAACTTACATCGCTTGATGTAAGCAACAATACTGCACTTACAAAGTTGTATTGCGAGGATAATTCGCTTACATCTCTCAATTTAGGAAATAACACTGTACTTACTTTGTTGAAGTGCTATAGTAACCAGTTAACATCACTTGATGTGAGCAACAATACTGCACTTATGGAATTATACTGTTATAGCAATCAATTAACATCACTTGATGTAAATAACAATACTGCGCTTACAACATTGAGCTGTAGTGGCAATCAATTAACATCGCTTGATGTAAATAACAATACTGCGCTTACAACATTGAGCTGTAGTGGCAATCAATTAACATCGCTTGATGTAAATAACAATACTGCGCTTACAACATTGAACTGTAGTAAAAATCAATTAACATCACTTGATATAAGCAATAACACTTTACTTGCAACATTGAACTGTGGTGGCAATCAATTAACATCACTTGATGTGAGAGATAAAGTTACACTTACAAAGTTGGATTGTAACGATAATCAATTAACATTGCTTGATGTGAAAAATAATACTGAACTTACAACATTGAACTGTAGTGAAAATCAATTAACATCACTTGATGTAAGCAATAACACTTCACTTACATCATTGAGCTGTAGTGAAAATCAATTAACATCACTTGATGTAAGCAATAACACTTCACTTACATCATTGAGCTGTTATTACAATCAATTAACATCGCTTGATGTGAGTCAGAACATATCTCTTAGATTACTTCAGTGTTTTTTTAATAATAATATTGAATCACTTGACGTTAGCAATAATACTTCGCTTGTACAGTTGCAGTGCTCCGGATGCAAAATTGGATCACTTGACGTAAGTAATAATACTGTGCTTAGATATTTGGATTGCCAAAATTGCGAGCTTACATCACTTGATTTAAGCAATAATGCTGTTCTCAAAACACTTTATTGTAATGCAAATGAACTGGCTTCGCTTGACGTAAGCAATAATATCGCACTTACAGATTTGTGGTGCGATCATAATCAACTAACATCGCTTGACGTAAGTAATAATACCGCACTTACAAGGTTGTGTGGTGGGTATAATCAATTGACATCACTTGATGTAAGTCAAAATACTGCTTTGGATACGCTGTTGTGTGGGGATAATCGCTTTAATATAGGCGAAATCTGCAACACATATGACCTAAGAAATCTTCCGTCCATTTTTGATACAACCAAGTCCTCGAACTGGCAGGGAGCGGAATTAAAAGACGACAAACTCACGGAAATTGACGGTACTGGAAGTATCACCTATGATTACGACTGTGGAAACAATCATACAGAAACATTTGAGTTAAGCTACAGCAAATTAGAACATAGCTTTGACGAGGGCATAGTTACAACCGAACCTACCGAAGAAACCGAGGGCGAAATGACATATACCTGTGCGGTATGCGGTGAAACCAAAACCGAGGTAATCGAAAAGCTTGAACACGTTCATGACCTTGAAGACGTTGCCGAGAAATCCGCAACCTGCACCGAACCCGGCAACACCGCCTATTGGCATTGCACAGTCTGTGACAAATATTTCTCTGATGAGAACGGCACATGCGAAATAACTATAGAGGACACAGAAACTCCCGCAAACGGTCACAGCTTTGACGAGGGAGAGGTTACAACCGAACCCACCGAAGAAGCTGAGGGAGAAATGACATATACCTGTACGGTATGCGGTGAAACAAAAACCGATATAATTGAAAAGCTTGACCCAGTAGACCCTGTTGACCCAGTAGACCCTGTTGACCCTGTCGTCCCTGTAGACCCCGTTGACCCCATTGACCCCGTCGACCCCGTCGACCCCGTCGACCCCGTTGACCCCGTTGACCCCGTTGACCCTGTTGACCCCGTTGACCCCGTCGACCCCGTCGACCCCGTTGACCCTGTTGACCCCGTTGACCCCGTTGACCCTGTTGACCCCGTCGACCCCGTTGACCCCATTGACCCTGTTGACCCCATTGACCCTGTCGACCCAGTAGACCCTGTTGACCCAATCGACCCAGTCGACCCAGTCGACCCGGTTGATCCGGTTGACCCCGTTGACCCTGTAGACCCCATTATACCTAATCCACCGACAATCCCAACCACTCCAACCATACCCAACATCCCAAGCAATCCCGGAAACAGCGGTAACACAGGCAGCACAACCACACCCGCACAGACCGGCGGAAATGTAATCCACGCTGTGGCAAGCGCCAACGAGTACAGCGCAGCCGGCGTTATGACAGCGGTTAATTCCGCAAAACCCGGTTCGGAAATAAAGATAAACGCCCAGAGCGGCAGCCCCATTACCGAGAGAGCCGCAAAGGAGCTTGCAATCCGCAGAAACGTTACCGTAAGCATGGAATATTCCGGCTACAGCGTTTCGGTAAACAGCGATAATATGAACCCCGACAAGATCGGCAGCTTTGAGTTTTCATCAAAAACAAAATTCCTGACCAAGTCCGAAGATAAAAGCTTTGCGGGAGCTGCCGAGGTTCGACAGCTCGCATTCAAAAACAGCAGCTTCAGCGGCATAAGCACAGCCAAACTCAATGTCACCATGAAAGGCGGTTCAAAGGGCAAAACAGCGAAGCTTCTTCTGCGGACAGCCGAGGGCAAATATATCCTCATAGCCGAAGCAAAGGTCGGCAGCGACAGACAGGTTTCATTCGACATTACAAAGCCCGGAAATTACGTAGTCTACACCGGCGACGCCGATATTGAATACGAAACGGCAAAGTAAGCATATATAAATCTGGCGCAAGAGGCGGAAATTCAAAATCCGCCTCTTATTTTTTTATGCGATCGCTGCCTGTACCGCTTTCCGAAATACCGAAAAATAATATTGATTTTTTCACGGATAACTGGTATAATATTATTGAAGGAAGATTTAAGGCAGGTGAAAATATGGAAAACCGCAGATATGCAGCCATTGATCTGAAAAGCTTTTACGCCTCTGTGGAATGCGTCGAAAAGGGGCTTGACCCTTTGGACACAAACCTTGTGGTGGCGGATTCGGGGCGCACGGAAAAAACCATTTGTCTGGCGGTTTCCCCGTCCTTAAAGCAGTACGGGATACCCGGCAGGGCAAGGCTTTTTGAGGCGGTGCAAAGGGTCAGAGAGGTGAACGCCGACAGGCTGCATAAGCTTCGGGCTTCGGAGAAAAACAGCAAGGCGGAATTTACGGGGGAGTCCTTTTCAGACGCCGCCCTTAAAGCAGACCCCGCTCTGTCCGTTTCCTATATCACAGCCCCGCCACGAATGGCGTATTATATGGAATACAGCTCACGGATATATAAAACATATTTGAAATATGTCGCTCCCGAGGATATTGTGGTCTATTCGATAGACGAGGTTTTTATTGACGTTACGGGGTATTTGCAGACCTATAAAATGACTGCCCGTGAGCTTACCGTTGCTATGATAAACGATATTTTGGGGACCACGGGGATCACCGCAACAGCGGGCATCGGCACAAATTTATATCTGGCAAAGGCCGCTATGGATATTGTGGCGAAAAAAATGCCGCCGGATAAAAACGGCGTGCGGATAGCGGAGCTTGACGAAATGAGCTACCGCAAAATTTTGTGGGATCACCGCCCCATTACCGATTTCTGGCGGGTGGGAACAGGCTATGCAAAAAAGCTGGCGGAGCATGGAATGTACACTATGGGGGATGTGGCAAGATGTTCGGCGGGAGATGAAAATTCCTATCGGAATGAAAATCTTCTGTACAAGCTTTTCGGGATAAATGCAGAGCTGCTTATCGACCATGCATGGGGCTGGGAGCCGTGCACCGTGCCCGAAATAAAGGCCTACCGCCCCGAAAGCAAAAGTATCAGCAGGGGACAGGTTTTGCAGACTCCCTATGACCGTGAAAAAACACGGCTTGTCGTTCGGGAAATGACCGATATGCTGGCTCTGGAGTTGGTGGACAAGGGGCTTGTTACCGATCAGCTGACGCTTACCTTGGGGTATGATACCCGGAATTTAACGGACGAAAAGATCAGTTCGGAATACAAGGGAGAGGTGACCGTTGACCGCTACGGCAGGCGAATCCCGAAGCACGCTCACGGCACGGCGAATTTAAATAAAAAGACTTCCTCTGCACGTATGCTTGTGGGCAGTGCAATGGAGCTTTTCGACAGGATAGCCGATGAAAAGCTGCTGGTGCGGCGCATTGCAGTGACCGCAAACCGTCTTGAGGACGAGCATACGGCGGAAAGTGAAAATGCCTTTGAGCAGCTTGACCTGTTTTCCGACTATTCGGAAAATGAGGAAAAGGAACTGAATATAAAGCAGGAAAAAAATATGCAGCAGGCCATTTTGAAAATGAAAAAGAAATACGGAAAAAATGCCGTTCTCCGGGGAATGAATTTTGAGGAGGGGGCAACCGCCAGAAGCAGGAACAAGCAGATAGGAGGGCACAAGGCATGAGCGGAAAATATGATGACATAATTGACCTGCCCCACCATGTTTCACGGACGAGGACGCCTATGTCCATGCACGACAGGGCAGCCCAGTTTTCCCCCTTTGCGGCGCTGACGGGTTATGAGGACTGCATTGACGAAACCGCCCGCATTACCTGTGAAAGGCTGGAAGTCACCGAGGACAGGGCGGAAATGCTCAACGGCAGAATAGCCTATCTGAATGAACACGCCCATGAACGTCCCGCTGTTATTGTGGAATATTTTTACCCCGATGAAACAAAGCAGGGCGGCAGGTATATCACGACTTCGGGAAATTTTCGCCGCATTGACGAGGCGGAGGATAAAATGGTGCTTGCGGGCGGCGAAAAAATTCCCATGGGGGATATTTACAATATAGATATTCCGGAGGAAAAATGATGAGGGAAATTGTGATTCCCGGGTTTTTGTTTCCCATAAAAATTATTGCACAGTTCATAAAACGGAAATAAGATTATGATATACTTAAAAAAATTTACATAGAAAGAGGATGTAAGTATGCGCAAGGTCTGTGAAATGATAAAAAAGCAAGTCGCTCCGAATTTTATTAATCTTGAAACCGCAATTAAAACCTATGACCGCAATACACTTATGTGCGGCGCTCCCGCATGGAGGTATGTTTATCACACGATACATTCGGCGGATAAATGGTTTTTCAACCCTTTTGTGTTTGACGAGCCGGAGTTTCACGAGGTCGGAATGGATAATCCCGATAATCCCTGTTCCGTGGTATTGAGCGACAGCGAGCTGCTCTGTTATCTGGAAAGAGTGAAACGTAAAACCTTTGATTATATAGATTCTCTTGATGATGAAATGTTAGACGAATGTCCCGAAAATTGCAAATATACAAGGCTGGAGCTTGTGCTTATGCAGTTCCGTCACATTTCCTTTCACACAGGTTTGCTTAACGGTCAGACTGCTTGTCTTACCGAAAAATTTCCCGTTTGGGTCGGAGCAGACAGCCTGCACAGACTTGACAACGGTTTGTTTGATGAATAATGAGAGTGATTTTGTACTGACTTGATTATGAAAACGGTGTAATTAAAGCTAAAAATTTTTCCATAAACGAAGTTTGAATATGAAAACATCATACATATTGATCGAAGCGGTTTGTTTTCGTGAGACCGCTGCGGGAAACTCCTGCAAAAGCGGCGGTGTATTATCTCCCGAATGTCTTACGGGTCATTTTACTGAATCGGGGATGTGCGAATTTTTGGGCTTTCAAAAAGCAAGGGCGGCTATTGCCGTTACGGGTCATGACGGAAAAGTCAAAAACGGCAGCTGCTTTTTCGGGGGATTTGATATACCGGAGGATGAATATATCCGCAGGGAGAATGATTGGGTGCGGGACAGTGCGGAGTATATAGAGAAATTGAATGGGGCAAATGAAAGCAGCGGTCAATAGTTCCGGATTTAAGAAAAAAATGCCGTTACCCGATATTTAAAAACCTATCGGACAGCTACTGCAAATGCTTTGTAACAATCCCCAGCAGCTGACCTGTCAGCCTCTTTAGATCTGTGCACGCCACTACCGAGGGGTATATTTCCGACAGCTGCTCATAGCAACCGTCATCATCATTGTCAAGAGCAACCGCTATAATATCGGTGCCCCGTTTGATTATCTTTGCCGCCGCATTTGCTGTGTCCTTTACGGAAACAGGCGGATAATATTCACAGGTTTCATCTCCCGAATCATGAGCGGGAACGCCGTCCGAAAGCACGATAATCAGCCTTTTCTCCGCAGAGGTGTTTTTAGCAATATACCTTTCCGCCCAGAACAGCGATAGACCTTCTCTTGTGCCCTCATCTGCATCAAGGGACAGGATATTGTATTTTTCTTCATCTCTGCCGTTAAAGCCGATGAGAACATTATGCTGCACTTCGGCCTCGCCGTAAATAGCCCTATGCTCCACGATCGAATGGGATATGCCTTGCTTTTTCAGCACCTCGTGGAGAATAACGCTTGACGCCATTGCACCCTCACGTCTGTCGCCCTCCATAGAACCCGAACCGTCTATAAGCAGCAGGACGGCAATGTCGGGTATTCCCATATCTTCGCTGTTTTTGTACCAATAACGCTTTTTTGTATCGGCGAGATTTTTTGATGAAATCCCCGCTCCGAAAAGCTTTTTCTCCTCACGGACGGCGATCCTTGCTTTTAAAAGACGTGTAAATCTGCTGTTGTATGAATTTATATTTATATGATATTTGTTGTAAACGTTTTTGTACGCCTGACGGAGATTGAGGTTCGGTTTCGGTTTTGTTTCTATGATTTTAATGCCCTTATGTATGCTGTGGCAGTCATATTCCGTGCCGTCTGTAACAATGGTTTCGGTATCTGTGAGAAGAATTGCCATAGCGGCGTTTTTGTCGTTTTCATAGCCCTCGAGGATACGCATCAGCTGCCCGCCGAAATCCGCTTCGGGCAGGGGCTCTCCGCAGAGTCCAGTAAACATACGGCGGAGGATAACAACGTCCTTTCCCTTGCTTGTAATGTTGGTTATTGCGCTTGGGTTGCCGTCGTGAGTTTTTGCACCCGTAAGCATTTTTCTGAGCGCCCTGTCGTCTATTATTTCCTCCGACTCGGGGATAAGCGGTTCGATAATATCGAAAATTTTTTGCGAGTACCCGAAACGTTCGCCCGAATTTCCGCATACGCTCCCGTCAAGAAAAAGCTGCTTTGTTTTCTCCACATATTCCGAAATGCTTTCGGGAGGCCCCAAAAGCTTTACCATGGGATAAAGAAGAAACAACCCCATATATTCAAGATATTCCGTAAGGGGCAGGGGAGCTTCCCTGTCGCTGTTTTCCTCTTTGAAGGCACGCTCTACGGTTCCCTCCGAGGGGGTATTCCCGTAGAGTGTTGCAAGTCTTTCAAACTTAAGATAAAGCTCAAGATTATCATAAACGCTGCACCCTGCCGCTTCGATAAAAGCGTCCTCAATTATATTTGAAATCAACGCCAGAGTTTTCCGTCTTGCCTTTGTTGATGAACGTTCGTCTTTAAGAACAGGGTTTGGAAAATCCGTATAAATTATATGCAGACACTCGTGAATATTCTGTCCCCGTGTTATCATACGCAAAGCATACCAGGGGTCTTTTGAAATGCTGCGGGGGAGCTTCATAAAGTCCTCCGCACGCTCCAGCGCCCTTGTATCCGCAAAAACTTCATCCATGGCGGGGTCGACAACAATATTTCTGCCGTCCGTAAAGGCGGAATTTTCATTTACAAAGAAAAGTCTGACATTGTCATTTTCGGTAAGGGTCCGGGCAAAATCCTCCTCTATGCCCCTGTTGAAGTCGCACTGAAACAGGCGGAGCGTTTCCGCCATTTCGTTGTTCATAGAAAAGCGCCTCCTTACAGTTCATTGCTGTCCTCGCTGTTGTTATGACGTTCGCTTAAAATATCATTGGTGATATCTTTCCAGTTGCTGTCGATTTTCGGGGTCACGCCGAGGGCAAACATTCGCATTGTACGCTTTACAAATTCAGGGTCGTAAGTTTCTATGCCGTACTGCCGATAAGGCTTTCCGTCGGAAAAATGTACCTCCAGATCATATCGGAGTTCGGCAATGTCCGTTTCATCATCTTCCCATACTATGGCTGTCTGAACAAATTCACAGCAGTCAATGGGTTCATCGGTTTCCAGTATCAGAAAATTCGGCTCAACGGGCAGCAGCTCGTCCACAGCTTTGTCGATCGTCTCCGGAGACGGATCTTGTATTTTGATCATTTTTTCCGGTGTACAAATATGAAGCAAATATCCCATTTTGCAACCTCCTACCATTTATACAGCACAATAATGCTGCGTATCGTTTCTTCCATTGCTCTGTCGCATTTTGCTATGGGTATTATTGTTTTCTCCGCTGCGGAGACGTACCCCTCATACTTTGCCAGCCGTGCCCAGTTTTCAAGGTTTCGGGGAGAGATAACTATATCAAGTTCCTCGCTGTCTATCTTCTTTTTTAGCTTATGGTACACTCCGAGAATCTTGTCCACCTTATCTGCGCATTCGGGGATTCGGGCAGTAAGCATTTTTGCGATAGCCTCGTCCGAAAGAGCGGCAAGCTCCAGGATTATATTGAAACGGTTGTACAGCGCCTGATTCAGTTCCTTTGTGCCGAAATAACCCAGATTCATTGTGGCAAAAAAGCGGAAGTTTTTGTGCCGCTTTACCGATTCACCGTTGTCAAGACGTACAAAGCCGTTGTCGTCAAGAAGCGAATTGAGGAAAGCAAGATACTGGGGCTTTGCAAAATTTATCTCCTCAAAGATCACAGCCCCGCCATAGCGTATGGCTTTTGTCACAAAGCTTTCCTTGAAAACTATCCTGTCCTCATCGGGAATGAATTTTCCCAGAACAAACTCGTCCAGATTTTCCGTGCAGTTTATGACCTCCATTATCGGCATATGTATTGCGCTGCAGACCAGCTTGCAGGAAATAGTCTTTCCAGTACCCGAGGGACCGTGAAAAAGCACAGCCCCTGCGTCGCCGTTTGTGACCGCACTGCATATCCTCTCGACCGATCTCGGCATAACAAATTCGGGAGGCATTCGGGGAATGAACTGCCTGTATTCGGGAAGAAAATCCTCCTCGTCAAATGCGGCAATGTCTATTTTGCTGTTTTCGTCCTTTTTCATCCGAGCCTTGTTTTCCGCAATGACCTTGATGCTTTCACGGAATGACAGCAGTCCCTCACGGTCAAAGCTGCTTAAATTTGCGTATGTAATTTCATAATCGTCAAACTTATGCGCCTGATAAAAATCCTCGTGGAGATTTACAAAAACGTCTGCGGCAGGATTTTCGGTAAAATTTATTAGCATATTTCCGAAATCGGTATTCTTGCGGCACTCACGGGCAAGCAGCACGCAAAAGCAGGGCAGCAGCTTATACAGCGGACGAAGATGATCGAGACTGCCGTCCAGCCAGCGGCCCATTTCGTCGTATGCGGCAATTGTGATATTTTCACCGTCGGCAAGCGCCTCATAACGGTACAGATTCGGTTCCGTCACGCCGTTTTCACGCCAGTCGCCGGGTATGTCAATGCAGAAAAATACCTGATTGCCGTCGTCGCTTACATAATAATCCCCGGAAACGCTGTCGTCCCCCTTAACCGCCGCTCTGCACAGAAGCGAAAACAGTATCAGCGACTCGCCTATAGGCTGACAAAGGGTCGTTGTGCCTTTGTAGGACTGATTATTCGGGTGAACGTAATACTGAGTAGCGTCCGAATGGTGCTTAAATCCGAAGCCCTTATATATTTCGTCGTTGTTTTCACGGACGATTTTATAGGAAATTTTAAAAATGTTCATATATGCACTGCCTCCTCGGAATATGCGTTTGAATGCTTCTTAATTTCAGAACCTGTCCTCACAAGGACGTGCACAGACCTTGTGAGGACAGGTTCTTATATCTTATTGAAGAAATCCTCGTCAAAATGTTCCCTGTCGTCATCGCTGAGGTCGCCTTTGGCTTTTTTATAGGCGGTGATACCGAGAAAAGCGGCAGCCTCCAATAACAGCAGAAAAACTGCACCTATTATCAGAAGTATCCCCAGCATAGACATCTGAAATAAAATTGACACAAGGATCATAAGTATCCATATCGTTATCAGATACTGTACTCGGTAAAACATTGCGATAATGACCCTTATCACATCGGGCTTTTTTTCATAGAAAACGTGATATGCGATAATATATATCACAAGCGTCATAAGAAACGCCATGCACGGCAAAAGCACATATGCCAGCGGCAGCATACCGACCCTGCCTGCCGCATACATTCCCAGAAGCTGTACAATGATGATAAGCTGCAGGGGAAAGTATCTCATCATTCCCATTTCCTCTTTTAGCTGTCTGAAAAATCTTTTGGAAAGGCTGTCATATACGTCAAAGCGTTTGTATATCACATCTTTCCCCACAAGAAACGCCGACGCCAGCGCAGGAAGCGTCAGAATACCCAATGTGAGGTATATTGTTCCGAAGCATACTGCGCTGAGTATGGCTATAAGGTGAATTGCAGATGTTAAAGCTCTCCAGTCGAACCCTTTTTTCTTCATTCTTTTCCACTCCGTCAATTAATCTTTCGCACCAAAGATACACTGAAACTTAGGAGTTTACCGCTACCTTTCAAACTTTTCCTCTCCGCCAATTAACCTTTCGCACCAAAGATACGCTGAAACTTAGGGAGTAACCGCTGACTTTCTAACTTCTCTCCGGTCCTCTTACATTTTAACAGATCCTGCAAGACCGTTGTAGATGTACTTCTGTAAAAAAATGAATACTATGATTATCGGTATCATACCTATGATTATCGCCGCCGCCACTATCTCAAAGGGCGTAGCCATTGAGCCGAAGAACTTGTAAAGCGCAACGGTGAACGTCTGGACGTCTCTGTTAAGATAAAGATTGGGGATATAGAAATCATTGTAAAGTCCGATACCGTTGATGATTATCATAGTAGTGCAGGCAGGCTTCATCAGCGGGAAGATGATCCTTGCAAAGGTGTAAAAATAACCTGCGCCGTCTATATATGCCGCCTCGTCTATTTCTTTTGAAATGCCGTCAAGCTGATTGAGCATGATATATATTCCCACGATACCGACGCCCGAATAAAGAAGGATAACGCTCCACATGGTATTTACAAGACCTACCGCATACATCATTCTGAAGATCAGGTTCTGCGTTGCGACCACAGGTATGAACATGGTCAGCGTAAACATTATCTTAACGGCTTTTTTAAGCTTAAAATCAAAGCGGTGAAGAACATATGATACCATGCAGGTCAGAGTTACCTGTATGGCCAGCGAGATAGTCAGTATTATCGCCGTATTAAGGAATGCCTTGCCAAGATTGCCGACTCTGATGGCATACTTGAAGTTATAGGTATTCAGAAAATTCTTAGGAGGCTCAAGAACGCTGGTGGAGGAATACTCAGCCCCCGTTTTGAACGCCATAAAAATCAGCGGTACAAGCGGGATAATTACAAATATGCATGCTCCGATAAGGAATATATATCTGATGACCTTGTAAAGCTTTGTTTCATTCATAATAAGCTTAGTCCTCCTTCACAAACAGCTTCTGGATACCCACGACTATCAGCACGATAATAAATACCATTACCGAAAGCGCAGCCGCAAAGCCGACTCTGTTGGTGGCCATACTCTGCTGTATCATGATAACCGGTGTACCTGTTCCGTTTGAACCGTTCATCATGATATAAGGTATCTCGAATACCTGTATCGAGCCCGAGATGCTGAGAAGTATGTTGATGAACAATACCTTTTTGATGGTAGGAATAGAAATGTATATGATCTCCTGCCATTTGTTGCAGCCGTCAAGGGTCGCCGCTTCGTAAATATCTGTAGGTATAGACTGCAAAGCTCCGAGGAACATTATGAAATTCATTCCGTAATACCGCCATATACTTATAGAGGCTATAGCCGGATTTACAAGCTTGAGGTCCTGGAGCCATTGATGCTTCAGGTGGTCAAGATGCAGCCATTCAAGTATTGTGTTAAGGCTGCCTGTATTGTTGAAGAAAATAATGAATATAGTCGAAATGATTACACCGTTAAGAAGATACGGAATAATAAGTATTCCCTTGAATATGTTCAGTCCCCTGAATTTGCCGTTTATTACCACTGCCAGCAGCAGCGCAAAAACAAGCTGGGGGATAGCGACCAGAAAATACCAGCCGCAGTTTTTGAACATTGAGATGTATTCGGTGTTGGTAAACATTCTCTGATAGTTTCTCCACCCGATGAACCTTATATCGCCAAAGCCCTTCCAGTCAGTAAAGCTAAGCACAAAATTGCCTATGATAGGCACATATGAAAAAATTATCAGGTGAATAAGCGGGATTATCAGAAAAAGAAATATAAATGCCGATCTGCCCTTGCTTTTCATATGATCCACTCCGTAAATTTAGATTAAAGGGCGATATACATAAATATATCGCCCTTACTCAATTGCTTGATTATAAACTATAATCGCTTTGTCTTACAGAATTATTCCCAGCTGTAGCCCAGGTAATCCCTTGCCTCAACGTATGCTGCATTCTGCTTGTCGACCTGAGCGTCATAGGCAGCCCAGTCGGGTTCCTTGGTAACATCAATGCTGTCAAAAAGGTTGCCGGCATACTTATAGTCTGCAAGGAGAGCAGCCTCGGTGAGGACCTCCTCGTTGTGCATAGAGTTGCTGTCTGTTGCATAAGTGTACAGAACCTTGCAGGTACCTGCCTCAACAGCGTCGTCAATGATCTTGTAAAGATCGGGAACGATAGGCTCAACGCCCTTTTTCATAGCGATATAACCGCTGTCTGCCAGATACTGAGCGTCCTCCGAGATATACTCGATGAACAGTCTTGCAGCTTCTTTATCGTCGGAGCCCTTTGAAATGGCGTAGCTGTCGGCAGCGGCAGCCATTACATACTGACCCTTTCCGAAATCAGGAGCGGGAGCAAACTTGATAACACTTGGGTCTGTGCCCTCGGGAACACGTCCCTGAATCTGAGGAACTACCCATGCGCCGAACAGCATCATAGCTGCCTTTCCGTTTCCTACAACGTCCATAGCCACACCGAAATCAGTGTAAATATCAGCCTCAAAGAAGCCTCTTGATTTCCAGTCGGTGTACATTCTTATAGTCTTGCCCATAGGCTCGCTCTCACTGAAAGGAGTATCGCTCTTGAGCATACCGGGATAAGCGTCGTTAGCGCCTGCAACATAGTTTGCAAAATCATTGATAGTAGCCATAGGCCAGTTCTCAACTCTGTGCATTGCGATAGGATCAATGCCCATTTCTCTCAGGTTCTCGCAAAGCCGCTCGAACTCAGCCTGAGTTGTGGGGATAGAATCATAACCTGCCAGCTTTATTGTCTCCTCATTGTAAACCACCGCATTGTTATAGGTCTTAGCGGGCATGAGAGCATAGACATAAGTGCCGTCATTATACATTGTAGCTGCATAATCGCCGTACAGTTCCTTTGCCTCATCAAGTGTGCAGTAAGGCTCGGCATAGGTCTGCCATTCTTCAATGCTCCAGTTGGGAGAAGTGTAAATGTCAATGGAAGGATCCTGAGTCTGAAGAAGAGGTCTGATGTCGTCCTCGGTGGAATTTACCTGCAGATCAACGTGAATGCCGTACTCCTCCTCAAATTTCTCGGCAAGATGCTTGAGATACGCATAGGATTCATCTCTGTAGGTGTTTCCGTTCTCGTCCTTCTTCTCCTCGCCGAGAACTCTGTTTCCGCCGTGGGTGTAGAGCGTAATTGTCTTGCCCTTGAGGGAATCGGCGTCTACCGCCTCGGTGCTCTGAACAGCGCCGGCATTGTCGTTGACGCCGGCATTGTCGTTGCCGCCGGCGCTGCTGTCGGAACCGCTGTCATTGCTTCCGCTGCAGGCAGTAAATGTACCGGCAGCCATAATAATGCTCAATGCAAGTGCAGAAAGCTTTTTGGTTTTCATAATAATATCCTCCTAAAAATTTTAATATGATTATTTTATATGAAAATCTTACAATAAAATTATACAATAATTTTATATAAAAGTCAAGCATTTTCATAATTTTAGTAAATTTTTCTATTTTTTGCCAAAATGACAGGAATGTTATTATTCATATCTGACAAATGAAATATGAAATGATAGGCATAAGCTTTCTGATTATTCCGTGTTATTGTTTTATTTTATCGTGTCTTGTAATGAAACCAACATTTTTTGTTTACGGCAATTTGTACAAAAATATTCTTTTTTATGAAAAAAGTTATGGGAAATCTTGACATAAGATATAAAATATGCTAAAATGTAAATATAAACTTTTAAATTTTGCAATATTTGACAAATTCAAAGTTTAAAGCAATAAAATGTAAAAAGGATAACGTGAGATTTTTATGATAAGTAAGATCACAATTCAGTCAGATATGAACGATAAACTGAAATACAGTTATAATATCGGTTCAATACTGCAAAGCGTAATGATGGAGAGCATTTCTCATGAATATGCCGAAAAGCTGCATATTTCCGAAGTCCACCCTTACAGTCAGCATGCAGAATACGGTAAAGGCGGGATCGTGTGGGTCATATCAGTGCTTAACGATCAGGCAAAAGAACAGATCATAACTCCTCTTTTATCCGATTCCTTCGATAAAATTTATATCAAAGATAAGGATATAACGTTAAATATAGTAAGCAAGAATCTTTTTTCATTTTCATATGACGAGCTGTTCCATAGGCATTATATGTCGGAAAATGCGTATAGGTATGTAGAGCTGGAATTTATCACTCCTGTTTCCTTTAAGGCTGATGGGAAATATGTGATCTTTCCGCTTGCGCAGATGATCGTAAAAAATCTTATAAGAAAATACGATTCGTCCTCCGGAAATACCGAAATTTATGAGGATGCGCTTATGGAACATATTGAAAAAAATACGGATATCGTTGAATATTCCCTCCACACCGTAAAATATCCGGTATCGGGAATAAAAATACCCGCAGCCATAGGGAGGATCACTTTAAAGATAAGCGGTGCGCCGGAATTTATACGGCTCATAAATATGCTTCTGGAATACGGTGAATATTCGGGAACCGGCATAAAAACCTCCATGGGAATGGGCGCATACCGCATAATCGGAAAGAGAGGAAAAATAAATGGATAACAGAAAAATAAAGCTTTTAACGGGAAGTATGCTTCACGACATAGGGAAGCTGCTTTACAGATACAATGACGGAAGAAATCACAGCACAAGCGGATATGAATTTGTAAAAGCCATACCTGCATTTTCCGAAGAAAAGGAGATACTGCACTGCATAAAATATCATCATGCCGACATGATAAAAAATGCGGATATTGAGGATAACGATCTGTGCTATATTACATATATAGCGGATAATATTGCGTCATTTTCCGACAGACGGGACAACGGGGAGGGAAACGGCGGATTTGTACGGGATGTTTCCCTTGAAAGTATTTTCAATATTCTAAGCGGGCATAATGACAGCCTTTCCTATCCGCCGTCAATTCTTTCGGACGAGGATGACGGTATCGTTTTTCCCGATAATAATGCCAAGACTTATTCCGAAAGCTATTACGGCAGGATACTCGAAAATATAAAAAGCAATCTTGCAGCCTTTGAGCATACATATGATCATATCAATTCTCTTTCGGAAATTATGGAAGCATACACGTCGTATGTTCCCTCTTCCACGCAGACGGGTGAAAGGATAGATATATCGCTGTATAATCACTCAAAGCTTACGGCTGCAATTGCAGGGTGCATTTACGATTATTTAAGCGAAGCGGGTGTGTCCGATTTTAAATCGGAGCTGTTTAATAATTCAAAGCAGTTTTATGATAAAAATGCCTTTATTCTGTTGGGTGCGGATATAAGCGGAATACAGAATTTCATTTACAATATATCCTTTAACGGGGCGTTAAAGGGTCTGCGTTCAAGGTCGTTCTATCTGGAGCTCGTAATGGAACACGCTGTTGACGAGCTTCTGGATGGGCTTGAGCTTACAAGAAACAATGTTCTGTATACAGGAGGCGGACGCACCTATATACTGCTTCCGAACACTCAAAGGGTAAAGCAGTTTATCATTGAATTTGAAAAGCAGCTTAACGGGTGGTTTCTTGATAATTTCGGCAGTGACCTGTTTATAGGAATGGGTTATTGCGAGTGCTCGGCAAATTCGCTGAGGTTCCGGGCAGATTCGTCCGGGAATAAATCCGAAAAAAGCTATAATGAGCTTTTTAAAACCGTTACCGGTATGATCTCATCAAAAAAACTGTGCCGCTATTCTCCACGGGAAATAATAAAGCTGAATCTTGGCGGAATGTCCGATAATGAACGGGAATGCTCGGTTTGCGGAAGAGCGGACAGGCTTATACATGATGAGGAAAACGATACATATATATGCGAAATATGCAGCAGCCTGAAAAACCTTTCGGATGATATATTTGACGGTGAATTTTTCAGCGTTCTGGATAAAGCTGATGAAAATCAAAAGGGCATTATTCTGCCTTTCGGGAAATATCTTGTTTCGGACAGCAGGGAAAGCCTTTTAAAGCGTATGGCAGAGGATAAAGGCTATGTGCGCTGCTACTGCAAAAATAAAATGTATGCGGGGTTCAGGCTGGTAAAAAGGCTTTGGATCGCAGATTATCAGACGTCAAAGCAGTTCTCGGAGCTTGCAGGGAAATGCAGGGGGATAAAAAGGCTTGCTGTTTTAAGAGCTGATGTGGATAACCTTGGCAGCACTTTTTCATCGGGATTTGAGGATAAATACAAAACCCTGTCGAGAACCTCAGAGCTTTCAAAAAAGCTGTCCTTATTCTTTAAGCATCATATCACACAGGTCATGAAAAACGGCGAATTTTCGCTGTACTCTGCGGGGGGCGGCGAGCGCAATGCGGTAATAATTTACTCGGGCGGAGACGATATTTTTGCTGTGGGCGGCTGGGATGATATAATAGGCTTTGCGGTCGATCTGCACAATGCTTTAAATCGTTTTTCACAGGGGACGGTCACTGTTTCTGCGGGAATAGGGCTGTATTCGCCCACGTATCCTTTGTATGCAATGGCGGAGGAAACGGGGCGTCTTGAAGATATAAGCAAGGGCAATGAGGGGAAAGATTCTGTTACGCTGTTTGACGAAAGCGGCTGCTATCATTGGGATGAATTTACCCAAAAGGTTGCGGGCGAAAAGCTTGCGGCTCTTGATAAGTATCTTAATGTGCAGGACGAAAAGGGTAAGGCAATGCTGTATAATATGCTTGACCTTATAAGGCGCAGGGGAGAGGAAAACAGGCTCAACATTGCAAGGTTTGCATATTTTATTGCAAGGCTTGCTCCCGACAGAAAAAGCTGTACCGATGAGGAGTATGCGCAGTACAGGAAATTTTCCGGCAAAATGTATTCGTGGATACAGGACGACGGCGATTGCAGGGAGCTTGTTACGGCAATATATTTATACATTTACAAAATGAGGAATGAAAATTCCGGTAAAATGGAGGAAGATAATTATGAAGCTTGACAGCAAAACCTATGTAAAACAGGCGGAGGATGTTATCCGCAGCCTCGGTACGGACAGGGAAGGAAACGTAAGGCTGACCACAAGTCAGATACGAAATCTTCTGACGCTTACAAATGAGCTTTACAACGCCGTACAGCATGACGCTTCGGAAAATTTAAGCGACGAAATAATAAGCCGCACACAGTATGTAAAAATGCGTATCGCATATAATGCGGGACGGGACAAGTTCGTCAAGGAATTTGTGGACAAATCGAATATAATGAAATATCTTGACGGCGTAGGCGGCAGCCGCTCGGAGCTTATGCTCGTTTGTCATTATGCCGAAGCGCTTGTGGCATACCACAAGTATTACAGAGGAGAAAAGGATTAACGGAAAGGAAGAAAAATTATGTATTCAAAAATACTTATCAGCGGTAAAATAGAAACGGTAACAGGGCTTCATATCGGAACAGGCGGGGATTATTCCGCTATAGGAACAGCCGATTCCCCTGTGGTAAGGGACGCAGTTTCGGGACTGCCCATGATCCCCGGGAGCAGCTTAAAGGGAAAGCTCCGTTCGCTGCTTGCAAGGAAATACAATGAAAAGCCCGCCAAAACTTATGATGACGACGCTCCCTGCATACTGAGGCTTTTCGGAAGCTGCGGGGCGGCAAGCAGACTGGTTTTTTCGGATATGATAATGAGCAATGACAGAGAGCTTAAAGAAATGGGAATATACAATCCGACCGAAATAAAATTTGAAAATACTATCAACCGCCTTTCAAGCGTTGCTAATCCGAGGCAGATAGAGCGTGTCATAAGGCAGTGTGTATTTGATATGAATATCATTTACAATGCGGATAATGCGGAGGATATAAAAAGCGACATAAGCCTGCTGGCTGACGGTATGAAGCTTTTGCAGTATGATTATCTGGGCGGACACGGTTCAAGAGGATACGGCAGGATAAAATTTACGGGGCTTGCCGCCCAGGTCGTTGTGGGTGATGAAGAAGGTGCGCTTGATAAACTTATCGGAGAGTGCAATATGATTTTAGAGGAAGTGCATGCTGATGAAATATAAAATATATCGGCTGAAATTCAGCACAGCCGTTCATTTCGGCAGCGGGAGGCTTGGCAGCACAGACGATGTTTTTCTTGCGGACAGGCTGTTTTCGGCAATGTGCATTGAAGCAAGAAAAAGCTGCGGTACAGACGGGATAGAAAAGCTTGTCTCTATGGCAAAAAATAACCGTCTGCTGCTTTCGGACGGTATGCCTTATATCGGGCAGACCTTATACATACCAAAGCCCATAATGCACATCGAAACAACGGACAGCGGCAATTCGGCTGTCAAAAAAGCATTTAAAAAGCTGCGGTTTATTCCCGCAGAAAAGCTTGGCGAATATCTGGACGGTGAGCTTGACGCCGAATATGAAGTGAAGCTGTTTTCGGAATTGGGGAAGAAAACCGAGAAGATCTCCGCAGCGGTATCGGATAATGATGATACGGTGCCGTACCGCATAGGCACATATGAATTTTCGGAGAACAGCGGTCTGTATTTCATTCTGGGATATGACAGCGACGAGGTTTACGATCTTGCGGACAACCTGATATATTCTCTTCAGTATGAGGGCATAGGCGGGAAAATTTCGTCGGGACTGGGTAAATTCACATCTGTTATCGAGAACATTCCCGATGAGTTCGGAAACAGGCTGGAGGGAGAGCATAAGCGGTATATGTCCCTTTCGGTATGTATGGCAAAGGACAGCGAGATCGAAAATGCGGCTTCGGGGGCTACTTATTCGCTGGTGAAAAGAAGCGGATTTATAAGCTCGCCCGATTATGCGGACAGACCCTTGAAGAAAAAAACTGTTTACTGCTTTTCGGCGGGGTCGTGCTTTGGCTGCCGTTTCGAGGGAGATGTTTTGGATCTGGCCGGAAAGGGCAGTCACCCTGTCTACCGTTATGCAAAGCCAATGCTTATGGGGGTGATGTAAGTTTGAAAGTTAGCGGTAAACCCCTAAGTTTCAGTGTATTTTTGGTGTGGGAGTCTAATTAAAGGAGTGGAAAAAAATGTCGGATATTAAATATTACACGGTTACTCTTACTGCGGCAGGTCCGGTCCATATAGGCAGCGGACAGGAGATCCTGAAAAAGGACTGCCTGTATATGAGCAATGAGAAAAAGGTCTATATTATGGACAGCATGAGGGTATTTGAGGGAATGAAAAAGCTGAAGCTTTTATCCGATTATGAAAAATATCTTATGGACGAAAAGCAGAAGAATTTTACATTCTTTGTAAATAATTACAGGATATCTCCCGCAGAATACAAAAGCTGGTCGGTGTACACGCTGCCGCTGGACAATATTGCGAATACCATGACCCAAAGCCGTTCAAAGGGCGGAGGCTCGGATAATATTGCGGCATTTGTGAAAGACACCTACGGCTGTCCTTATATTCCCGGGAGCAGTTTAAAGGGCACGCTCCGCACGGCGATACAAGGCACGCTGTGCGAAAGGAACAGGGATAAATACAGCGATCTTGCAAATAAAATTTCAAGGGCGGAATACAGAAGCAGGACAAGATATCTGAGCGATGAAAACAGGCAATTGTCTCAGGAGCTTTTCTATACTGCAAATGCAGATGAAAAGCACAAGGGTAATGCGGTAAACGATATGTTCAGGGGACTCAGGGTCAGCGACAGCGCTCCGCTTTCGACGGACGATCTTGTATTATGCCAGAAAATCGACAGGCTGCCCGACGGGACGGAAAAGTCGCTTCCCATAAAAAAAGAGTGCCTCAGACCGGGTACTGAAATAACCTTTGATATGGTGATAGACAGGAAATACATCAAGTTAAGCGACGAGTCGATAATTAAAGCTGTCGACGCATTTTATGCAAATTACAGCAGGAACTTTCTGAGCGCATTCGGGAAGCTTACGTCCGCAGAGGCTGCCCGGGGACACCGCATTTATATAGGCGGCGGTTCGGGCTTTGCAACAAAGACCACGGTTTACCCGCTCTATTCCGACAAGGAAAGGGCGGTGCAGACAGTTCAGAAAATACTGTCAAATACCACATCAACAAGAAGTCTGCAAGACCCCCACAAGCACATGGCGGACGCCAAAAAATATCACATTTCACCTCATATGAGAAAATGCACAAAATATCGGAGTACATATTATGATTTTGGACTTTGCTGTATTGACATTTCGGAAAAGGTGTGATATAATTATAATGTAAGGTTACAAATTCCGGCAGATTTTTCAGCCGATGGCGCAGAACAGGCATTTTTCGGGCTTGAAAGGAGTTTTTTTGATATGTATGTACATAAATTCGCTTTTGAGCCGCAAAGTGCCGTTTCGGCCCCGTGGCTGCGCTGTTTGCCGGGACAGGATTAACCTTATGGTTTACCCCATAGGGGACGGGAACTACTTCTACATTTTTTGGATAATGTAAACCAAACCTATTAACCTTATGGTTTACCCCATAGGGGACGGGAACATTTTTCAGCCGCTTCTTTGCTGAGATATACTTTGATTAACCTTATGGTTTACCCCATAGGGGACGGGAACGCTTTTGCCTCTTTTGCAGAGAGCTTATTTGTGCAATTAACCTTATGGTTTACCCCATAGGGGACGGGAACTTGGCTGCAAACTGTAACCGACAGTAGTGCCGCATATTAACCTTATGGTTTACCCCATAGGGGACGGGAACCGTTTTCAATTGATTTTTCCTTAAAATTCAGAGTATTAACCTTATGGTTTACCCCATAGGGGACGGGAACGCTTGCGTAGTCATTTCAACAGAGGAATAAGGCTTTATTAACCTTATGGTTTACCCCATAGGGGACGGGAACTTTCTTGACAAAACCTACAAAATTTTTCATAATAACATTAACCTTATGGTTTACCCCATAGGGGACGGGAACAATTCTACCATTTCTCTTTACCGTCCTTTTAATTATTAACCTTATGGTTTACCCCATAGGGGACGGGAACTCTATTATGTTTAACACCGCCTGTGTAGAATGTACATGCATTAACCTTATGGTTTACCCCATAGGGGACGGGAACGCTGAGGTTCTGATTAACACCTTTTTCTACAGCATTAACCTTATGGTTTACCCCATAGGGGACGGGAACAATATAAGGGATATAATTTTTCTTTATAAACCCCTCATTAACCTTATGGTTTACCCCATAGGGGACGGGAACCTTAGGGGTATGTTATTATATAATTGCAGGGTGCAGAAATTAACCTTATGGTTTACCCCATAGGGGACGGGAACCTGCATTTATCATTTCTTCTACGGATTTATACACATTAACCTTATGGTTTACCCCATAGGGGACGGGAACCAGTTTCAATTGACGCATAAGGCTGCGAAGATAACCATTAACCTTATGGTTTACCCCATAGGGGACGGGAACACAATTACGGCTTCTATCACACGGAATGTACCTAATTAACCTTATGGTTTACCCCATAGGGGACGGGAACAAAAATGTGACATATTATTAGCATTTGTCACCCTTATTAACCTTATGGTTTACCCCATAGGGGACGGGAACTGACGTGAACATATCGTTTTCAATAGAATTTACTTTAATTAACCTTATGGTTTACCCCATAGGGGACGGGAACAAGGAAGCTTCTATGGTATCAAATAGGCGGTATCATTAACCTTATGGTTTACCCCATAGGGGACGGGAACATTAATGTGGTACTGCAAATAGTGGTACGCTCTTTATTAACCTTATGGTTTACCCCATAGGGGACGGGAACTGGAATAGCCATCACTGTCATAGCAATTATGACCATATTAACCTTATGGTTTACCCCATAGGGGACGGGAACTATTTCACTCCTTTGCTATGTATTAGATACTACAAGGATTAACCTTATGGTTTACCCCATAGGGGACGGGAACTTATTTCAATTGCCATTTTGTAATAGTCCCCTATTAACCTTATGGTTTACCCCATAGGGGACGGGAACATTTGATTATTTTGAGATGTAAGAAAGTTATTTAATTAACCTTATGGTTTACCCCATAGGGGACGGGAACTTTGCAATTACATAATCTTTCGTATACTTCAGATTATTAACCTTATGGTTTACCCCATAGGGGACGGGAACCATCTTCAGCTCCTTGCCGTATCTCTTGTTCTTATTAACCTTATGGTTTACCCCATAGGGGACGGGAACGCCTCTACCCCATACCCTTACGGCAAATGGCATATTATTAACCTTATGGTTTACCCCATAGGGGACGGGAACCGTCAGAGTTTTTACTAAATCTGTCAATGTCTTGAACATTAACCTTATGGTTTACCCCATAGGGGACGGGAACGGTTTAGTCAACGTCAATCGGAGCTATATGTTCATTAACCTTATGGTTTACCCCATAGGGGACGGGAACTCGTTCAATCTCTTCTTCAAAAATTTTGATTAATTAACCTTATGGTTTACCCCATAGGGGACGGGAACTTATAGCGGATAAATTGGAGTTTGTCAAGGTGTAAGATTAACCTTATGGTTTACCCCATAGGGGACGGGAACAAGCCCCGTCTACATTACCATAGTATGGAATAACCGCATTAACCTTATGGTTTACCCCATAGGGGACGGGAACAATACTTGTTACTATACATAGTTAAATTCCTCTTTTATTAACCTTATGGTTTACCCCATAGGGGACGGGAACAAAATTTTTGTTTGTTATATCATTAAGCTTACTATTAACCTTATGGTTTACCCCATAGGGGACGGGAACTCCTTTAATAAATTGCATAAATTTTTTCATGATTATTAACCTTATGGTTTACCCCATAGGGGACGGGAACTTATCGTCTGCATCGTTTGTCGAATGTATCCTTATTAACCTTATGGTTTACCCCATAGGGGACGGGAACGGGGCTGTTATTTTGTAGGGCGTTATGCCCATGGATTAACCTTATGGTTTACCCCATAGGGGACGGGAACTTTTCAATTGACTTAATTTGAAAAAAGTTTCTTGCAATTAACCTTATGGTTTACCCCATAGGGGACGGGAACGTCTTGCAGTGTTCTATTGTTTTCTGTACAGCTTCCGTATTAACCTTATGGTTTACCCCATAGGGGACGGGAACTCAGAACTCAAATTTTTTAACATGCTATTCCTCATTATTAACCTTATGGTTTACCCCATAGGGGACGGGAACTTCGGCGGACGTTTTGCCCCACGCCGTTAATCTATTAACCTTATGGTTTACCCCATAGGGGACGGGAACTGACAGTAGTAAAATTGTGAATATACATAAAATCATTAACCTTATGGTTTACCCCATAGGGGACGGGAACGGGTGCGTAATGATTATAAATATGATTTAACAGTATTAACCTTATGGTTTACCCCATAGGGGACGGGAACAATTGATCACTTATTGGCTGACTTTTTGTCAATTATTAACCTTATGGTTTACCCCATAGGGGACGGGAACTCAGCATTTGCAATGCTGTTACCGTATTGACCTTTAACAAATTAACCTTATGGTTTACCCCACAGGGGACGGGCACAATGTGCCGGTTAGTTCAAGGATTTTAAGTCCGAGCATTAACCTTAAGGTATACCCCATAGGGGACGGGAACCTCGGAATACTTCATTATGCTCTTACAATTATACTATTAACCTTATGGTTTACCCCATAGGGGACGGGAACCAAAAGAGCAAAATGTTCTACTGAATGCCCCTCAAATTAACCTTATGGTTTACCCCATAGGGGACGGGAACCTTCTAATAATATTAGTAAAACTAACACCATTAGGATTAACCTTATGGTTTACCCCATAGGGGACGGGAACCTTGTCGGTTAGTTCATCGGGTTAGCTTCTATAATTAACCTTATGGTTTACCCCACAGGGGACGGGCACAATGTGCCGGTTAGTTCAAGGATTTTAAGTCCGAGCATTAACCTTAAGGTATACCCCATAGGGGACGGAAATCCAATTAATTTTTACTCAACATAATAGTCATCATTATTAACCTTTTATTTACCCCATAGGGGACGGAAATTGCGGGCTTGTAACCGTCTTTGGCTGCATTATCACTCACCTTACGGTCTGCCCTGCAGGGAACAAAAAACAGAAAGCGGTGATAAAATGAGCTATCTTTACATTACCGAGGACGGAGCGGCCGTTTCGGTCAGCGGAGGGTACTATGTTGTTAATTACAAGGACGGTCTTGTTCACAAAATACCGTCCGAAACCCTTGAATCGGTTTCTTTATTCGGTAATGTCACGCTTACGACTCCATGCGTGAAAAAATTTCTCGAAAACGGTATCCCGGTAAGCTACTTTTCAAAAAACGGCGCTTATTTCGGCAGGCTTGAATCCACAAGGCACTGTAATATTTTCAGACTGAAAAAACAGATCTATTTATCCGATGACACCGGATTTTCCATGGCTTTTTCCAGAAAAATAATATCCGCAAAGATAACAAATCAGATCGTTATCCTGCGCAGATATGCAAGGCACTCCGAAAATGATATTTCGGAGGAGATCGGAATGATGAAAAACTGTCTTTCAAAAATCGAAATATGCTCGGAATCCGAGGAAATAATGGGCTATGAGGGAACTGCTGCGAAATATTATTTCAGAGCGCTCTCAAAGCTTGTCGACCCGAAATTTGCCTTTACGGGAAGAAACCGTATGCCGCCGAGAGATCCGTTTAATTCAATGCTGAGCCTTGGGTACACGATGCTTATGTATGAAATTTACGGAGAGATCGAAAACAAGGGGCTTTCGCCGTATGCGGGATTTTTGCATAAGGACCGTGAGCGCCACCCCTCTCTGGCAAGCGATCTTATGGAGGAATGGCGTCCGGTCATTGTGGATTCTGTTGTGATGAGCCTTGTGAACGGAAATGAAATTTCTGCGGATGAATTTATTTCCGATGAAGAAACCGGAGGTGTTTATCTTACAAAAGCAGGAATGAAAATATTCATAAAAAAGCTTGAAACGAAGCTCAGAAGTGAAACGGGTTATCTGGAGCCGGAGCGCCGCATGACATTCAGAAAAGCTTTATGGCATCAGGTAAATGCACTTGCGGAGGCTGTTGAAAAATCCGATGTTAGCTGTTATGAGCCGATCATAATAAGGTGATATTATGCAGGAATTAAAGCTTGAAAAATATTTTTTTGACAGCGATACCGAAAAGAAACATAATAAAAAGCTGATACTTGTTATTTATGACATTACCGACAACAAGCGCAGATACAAATTTGTTAAGTTTATTGAACAATACGGACAGAGAGTTCAGAAATCCGCCTTTGAGCTTATTCTGGACAACAGCCTGTATACAAGGCTTTTAAAGGAAATACCCCGGCATATAAGCCCGGAGGATAATATTCGTGTATACAAGCTTCCTCTTAACGGAGAGGTGACGGCTTGGGGAAGTAAACTTACTGATGAGGAAGAGGTTATAATAATATGAGCAGAACTATTTTGTTTTCCCCTGTGGGAATGACCGACCCTATCCGCTATTTCAGGGACGGGGCTATGCTTAATATAATAAGGAATTACGCTCCGGATATTGTTTATTTATATATGTCCAAGGAAATCCTGCTGCACCATAGGGCTGATGACCGTTATGTGTACTCTGTAAGGAAGCTTGCGGAGCTTCTGGGCAAAGAAATAACCGTTCATGTGATCGAACGGCAGGAGCTTGAGGATGTGCAGCTTTTTGACGGCTTTATTGCGGATTTTACGGACATTCTTAATGAAATTCACAGAGAATATCCCGATGATAAAATAATCCTTAACGTTTCATCGGGGACGCCCGCAATGAAAAGCTCGCTTCAGATATTATCCCTTACGCTGGATTACGGTATGCTTCCTGTTCAGGTCTCCACTCCACAGAAGAGCAGCAATCCAAGGATCGATGATGAAAAGAATGCGTCCCCGGATGAATTGTGGGAGCTTAACGAAAGCAACAGCGAACCAGATAACCGCTGCATAACTTCACAAAGCACAAATTTGCTTGCCGAATTTAAAAAGCAATCGCTGATAAAGCTTATACATTCCTATGATTATTCGGCCGCATGTAAGCTTGCGGAGGATATGAATGTGCCGCAGAAATTTGCCGTGCTGCTGAGTGCGGCAAACGATAGGTTAAAGCTTAATTACGGAAAGGCGATAAAGGTTTTTGAAAAGTACGGATATAACATCAGGCTTTGCGAGGATAAGGAACCGGAAGCCGCAGCGGAATATATTCTTCTGCTTGATATAAAGGTGAAAAAGCAGGAATACGCCGATTTTGTAAGGGCGATAACTCCTGCAATTGTCGAATTGTTTATACTGTATCTGAAAAACCAGTGCGGAGTGAATGTATATGATTACACGTCTAAGAATTATAAGGGCGTTGACGAGTGGGATCTGAAGAAGCTTCAGGGGACGGAAATTCTGAAACATCTTGATAATTTATATGGAGATCTTCAAAGCCGTCCTGTGAATTCAGATGCAACCTGTAAATTGATTTGCAAAATGTCGCAAGACGACAATGCAAAGCAAAGAGCAAAACTGTTGAGGAAGGACGTAGAAAATAAAATAAGAAACAAAACAGCTCACGAGATCGTAAGCATAACAGAAGATAAGATAAAGCATGATACGGGACATTCTTCCGAGGAAATAGTAAAATATCTGCTGGATATGCTGAGACTTTGCGGGATGAAGGGTATAAAAAATATGACCGGATCTTATGATAATATGAACGATTTTATTATTCGGAATTTGCAGTGATACATTATTGCCGGTCTTACGGCTTATAATAAATATTTATTGGATACTTTTCCAGACAAGCGGTTTAAGGAAATATTCAAAATAAGAAACCTGAAGCCCGATTACAGCTTATTGCAGTGATACGGACGGTTATAATCTGGAGACAAATTTGTCACAAAATTTATTTCAGACTGTGTTATAATAGATCCTGACAGCAAGTGAAAGGATAATAAATATATGTGATAATGTCTGAAAGAAAATTTCCGGTAACGTTCATATGAACAGAACAGAAAAGCAAGTGAATTTATGTATATCATCAATTTCGGCAAATATGCCAATTCGGTAAAGGTTTATATTGATGATGAATTTCACAAAAGCAAAAGTGTTGAGGCACACCCTAAGGGGTATTCTCTGTACGCACGCCGTCCGTATTACCGTCTCAGGGGAAAGCCTGTTGACCGGGAGGAGGCAGTCAGAATAATTGCAAAAACAGACGGAATTTTTTGGGGATATAAACGTATGGATATCCCGAACTGAATGAGCTCATAGACGAACTTGTGCCGTTGGTATCGGAATTTCCCTGTCTTGATATGATAATTGCAGTAAGCTTTTGGGATGAACAGCCCAATAAGCAGTATGAAATGATGATGAGCAATTTGGAGAACATCGAAAATAATGATTATAAATATTTCTAGGATGACGATTTTACGAACAGGCTTGAAATGGGAATATGGATACATGACAAGGTGATAGAGTTTGTAAGACCGGAGACAGCAGCAAAGCTTTACGAAGAGTACGACGGTATCGACCGCAAAATGTTCTCTCCCTATTATTACGGGGATTATGCAATGGATCAGTTAGGACGAGGTCTTTTGGAAAAATGCCTTGAAGTATATGGCATAGACGATGCGGACGAATTTATTAAAGACGCAAAGCAGAGAAGATTATTGGATGATTCCTTCTGAGCGGCACAGCATTTTTATCAATTACCCTTTTGAATGTCCGAATAAATAAGGCTGCACCCGAAAAAGAGTGCGAGTCTGAATAAAGAACCGTGTAAATGCCAATAATAACCATAAACAAAGTAATGG
>CAZGAZ010000001.1:74437-100123 GCA_964523835.1 uncultured Ruminococcus sp. | reverse complement strand
CGGTATTTGATTATACTTCTCCCGATGATTTTTCGGTAAGAATGAAAAACTACCGCTGTTATAAACCTAATGCAAGGTTTCCCGGGGGAAATCATATAAGCCTGTTAAATGCAACACAGGGCTGGCGTACGGGAAATAATTTTGAGACCGCTAAAGCCGCTGTAAAGCATTGCTATGAGCTGATGAAGGATTTTGACGAGTATATTACATACCGTAAGCCCAAGGAATTCGGGAGCGGCGTTATCGGGCCTTTCAACTATAACTGGCAGGCGCTGAGGCCCATTGACAGAAACGGTTTTCGTGCGATACTGGAAAGCTCTTATAATTGTCAGTTCGGGTTCTGGATCGGAGCGGTCACAGGCACGCCCGATTGGATACGTCAAAGCACAAAGACCTATGAGCTTCTGGCGCAGCTTTTGGATGAGGATTCCTTTATGGATATGATACCCGATACAGCGCTGAAGGGCTTCAGGCATATTCAAGGCAGAGAGCCGAACTGGAAAAAGAAAACCTCTGTAAAATGCGATGTGACCTTTGCAATGCTTAATGCTTGCTATAATGTAATAAACGGGTAATTTTATGAGGTCGGCTCACAAATACAGATTCCGATTTGTTCAAAGGCGGTGAACGTTTATGAAAAAATCAAGAGCAAGCATTACGGGGCGGTGGCTCATCAACAGCTTAGGGGCGATCTTTATCCTGCTTATGAGCGTGCTGCTGGCTTTTGCGGTGTTTATTAACGTTTACTATAACAACACCGCCAGGCAGTATATGGTCTCCCGTATAAATATGGCGGCAGGGCTTTTGCAGCAGTCTTATTCGGATAACGCCCTTGGATTCCAGAGCGAAGTCCGCTCCATGGTGGAAAACTGGAGCGACAAGGACAAGACCGAGCTTATGACGGTGAACCTTTCGGGAACTGTTACCATGACTTCCTCGGGCTTTGCACCCGTTAAAAATATCCTCACCCAGGATTATTACGACGCCGTGGAAAGCGGCGGCTCGGGAATTTTTATGGGGAAAACGTCGGGCGGGGAGCGGATAATCGCAGTAAGCGCAGTTACCCCCGACAGCAGCGGCGATTACTCGGTGATACGGCTTGTCAGCTCTATGGAAAAGGTGGACAGGCATGTTGCGGTCTGCATTGTGGCGGCAGCGCTCCTTTGCGGAACGATACTGGCGTTTATGATGTTTTCGGGAATGTATTTCGTAAAATCCATAGTAATCCCCGTAAGGCAGCTGGGTGCAACCGCAAGGCGGTATGCAAAGGGGGACTTTTCCCTGCGTATTCCCGTAACTGCCGATGATGAACTGGGCGAGCTTTGCGAGATAGTCAATAAAATGGCGGAGGAGCTTTCCCAGTCGGAGAGCATGAAGAACGAATTTATTTCCAGCGTTTCCCATGAGCTGCGCACGCCTCTTACCGCCATTAAAGGCTGGGCGGAGACCATAGGCACAATGCCCGAGGACAAGGAAACGGTCACAAAGGGAATGCGTGTAATAGCCACGGAGACCGAGCGGCTTTCCCAGATGGTGGAGGAGCTGCTGGACTTTTCCCGGATGCAGAGCGGCAAATTTACTTTGAGCAAGGGCAATGTGGACATTCTGGCAGAGCTGGGCGACGCCGTGCTCATCTATGCGGAAAAGGCGAAAAAGGAGGGAATTGAACTTGTTTACGCAGAGCCCGAGGATCTGCCCATAGTTTACGGAGACAGAAACCGCCTGCGGCAGGTGTTTATAAACGTTATCGACAATTCGATAAAATATTCGGAAAAGGGGGGGCTTGTGACCGTGCAGGCAATAAGCCCCGACGACACGAAAATTGAGATAGAGGTCAGCGACACGGGCTGCGGAATAAGTCCCGAGGACCTGCCGAAGATAAAGACCAAATTCTTCCGTGCCAATCACAACAAACGAGGTTCGGGAATAGGGCTTGCGGTAGCGGAGGAGATCATCACCGCCCACAGCGGAACTCTGGAGGTTTTCAGCGAGGTGGGGATAGGAACAAGCGTTGTTATCATGCTGCCTGTGGTAAGGCCGCAGAAAAACGGATAAGCAGTGCACGAACGTCGTAAAGAAAAACTTTTTTTATAGAATTTAAGAAACCGTATACCAAAAGGCTCACCCTCGTTTGCAGCAAGGGCAAGCCTTTTTTATATTTTACTTCAGCTTTCCGTAATCTTCATCGCTTACAGCCTCAAGCCATTCCGTTCCGCCCTCTTCGCCGGGAACCTCTATTGCCAGGTGAGAGAACCAGCTGTCCGGGGCTGCGCCGTGCCAGTGCTTTACTCCTGCGGGAATGTTCACAACATCGCCCGGATGAAGCTCTACAGGGTCTTTCTCCCATTCCCGGTAATACCCCCTGCCGCCGACGCACACAAGAATCTGTCCGCCGCCGCTTTTAGCTTTATGGATATGCCAGTTGTTGCGGCAGGCAGGCTCAAAGGTAACGTTGAATATCCCCACCTGTTCGGTGGTCAGGGGATGAAGATAGCTTTGACCGGTAAAATACTGCGCAAAGCCGTCGTTAGGCTGCCCCACGGGGAATATCATGGAATTTTCGTGAGCGGTCTTCGGGTCGTTTGCGGACTCATCTTCCCATATCTCCTTTGCCATGCGGAATGCCGCCCATGCCTTCGGCCAGCCTGCGTAAAAGGCTGCATGGGTAAGTATCTCGGCGATCTCCGTTTTCGTTATGCCGTTATTTTTGGCGCTCATCAGGTGAAACTTAAAGGAAGAGTCGGTAAGCCCCTGCGCCATAAGGGCAACCACCGTAACCAGCGAACGGTCACGGAGGGACAGCTTATCCTCTCTGCTCCATACCTCCCCGAAAAGCACGTCATCATTAAGCTCGGCAAATTTCGGAGCAAATTCTCCCAAAGAGTCCCTGCCTGCTGTTTGTTTTACTGCCAAGGTATTTTCCTCCTTTGCTACATTGCGTTAAACGGAAAAGCTTTCCCATTCAGCGTTATAAGAATTTTCATTAATATTTTAACATATTTTATTTGTAAATTCAAGGAAAATTTATCGGGTGATTTTTGTGCAGTTTGATGAATACTATAACTGTTCGGTAATATTTTTGATATAAAACATCCTGCGCAAGTCGTTTAATGAACTGCGGCAGGATGCGATATCGGAGTTTTTTTATCCTTAAAAGCTCAGCTTCATGGACATATAAATGGACTTGTCCTCCACGAAGTTCAGCTTTTTATAAAGAGGATAGCCGCACTCGGTAGCACGCAGCTCTATGTAAGAAAGATCCCATGCCCTGCCGTCCTCTATGGCCATGGAGACCAGCTTTTCGGCAATGCCCCTGCGGCGGAATTCGGGCAGGGTGTAGACGTTCATCAGCGTGCCCGTTTTGCCCGTGATGAACAGGGGACTGGAGGGCTTGTTTATCAGCAGGAAGAAAATGCAGCCTGCAATCCTGCCATCCTCCTCGGCAAGATAAACAATGCAGTCACGGTTCAAGTGCTCCTGAAAATATCCTGCGGACTGGCTTGCAATGAAATCCAGAGTGTCCTCGGTTATGTCCTCATGGGTCTCCCGCATATATCCCAGCCGCATTTCGATAATTACGGGTATATCGGCAGGATTGGCCTTGCGGCAGTTTATCATTTTAAAATTCCTCCCTTATGCCCTGTGTACAGCCGTTTTTACGGCACAGGGCGAAAAAGTGTGTTTGAAATTGTTATTATGTTTATATGCTGTCGGGGCGCTTTTTATTTTGGGTTATGCGCAAATCGGCTTTGTCAATGCACCGTGCTCCTGAGGCAAAAATCCGCTTACTTTATCCTGCGTGCCTCAATATAATACCGCTTGTCCTCGGCGTGCCCCATGGAAAAGGTCTTGCGGGGGAGTGCGCCGTCCTTGGTCACGGTGGGGAAAAGCTCGTCCTTTGCCATATCGGGCAGCAGTATACCGACGGAATTTTTCCCCGCCGCAAGCCGCCTGACCACATCCTCCCCATGGATATAGTCGATCTTTCCGCCCTTATCCCGCAAATATTTGTCAAGGAAATTCTGAACGCTGCCGACAGTAAGATTTGAATCGGGAGCATTAATGAAATACTTCCGTGAAACGCCGTCGGCTATCCATTCAAACGCCTGTTTATCCGGCTGCGGCTCGGTCGAAAGCGAAAGCGCCACGGTCATTTCATTCAGAAGATCATCTGCGTTTATACCGGTGATTATCCTGTGTATCGCCTCAAACTCCAGCGCATTGCTGTGGAGGTTCACGATCTCCGCCAAAGCATAGCGTGCAGGATGATCTGACATATCCTTGCCGGGATTCTGCCGCTTCAGCTCCTCATAATATTCCTTTGCAGTGGCAAGAGAATGGTTGCCGTCACCCATGGCGAAAATAAGGGGATGAGGCTTCCGGGCGGCAAGCCTCTCGGAAAGCTTATCAAGGGCTGTCAGGGCTTCCTCTGCGGCAGCACCGTCAAGAATATATCCCGCCGCTCTGCCGCCCTTTTGCATAAGCTCGAAATCGTAAACCTTGCGAAGGCCGCTCTTTTTCTCAGAGATCGGCTCTATTACCGAAAAATCGGGGTCGTCAATGAGTATCATTATGTGGGGCAGATCCAGAGGCGCACCCCTGCGCACTTTAAGACGGGGCGGTATACGCTCCGCAACAGTGGCTTCAGTGGCTCTCACAGGTGTGATACTGCCTTTGGAAAAGTCGTACATTTCAAGGTCAACAGCGCCCACAAGCCCCTGCCGCAGCTTACCTGTGCTGTCGGTGCGCTCCAGATATACAAGGGAATTTTTGTACTCTTCAAAAATGCCCCCTCCGAGATATTCCCCCATATTTTTGTGAATATTTTCTATACGCTCATCCACGTCTGCCGATTCAAGATATGCCTCGGGCAGTATCAGCTCAAATGCCGAGGGGTCGCCTCCTGTCAGGTCTTTCACCTGCTGCCAGTATTCGGGCTGAGAGGTGAACTGGTCGCAGGCAACCACTGCCCATTTGCTCATATCCGCACTTTTGGGCAGTAAAATATCCGCAGCGGTAAAGGTTCTTGTTTTCGTATTCATAATTATGACACATTCCTTTCATTAAGAAAAGTAGACACTAATTTATATTATAATCTAATTTTGTAAATTTTTCAAGTAAATGATTTTATAAGTTTAATTTTGTTAAATGTAACAAAAATATTTGCAAAAAATCTATAATTTTTACAATTTATGACTTTTTTTAAACAAAATTATGTCCTATTGTCGGGATTTTTTCCAAATTATCCAAAAATCCGAAAAACCCTTGACAAGCCCCAAAAAAAGTTGTATAATAGGTTTATATGAAACAGGGGGAGTAGGGCTATGACTGTTTATTGGATTCTGCTTGTTCTTTCCGCCGCTTTGGGGATACCACTGTGCGGGCTTTACGAAAAAAGATCCGATAGGCGGGCTGCGGTTTACTGTATTGTTATGGGAGCGGTTTTTGCGCTGCTGGCGGCTGTCCGCTTTGATGTGGGCGTCGACTACAATATGTATGCAAAGCTGTTCTATGACATGAATTTTATGGATACCGAGCAGCTGGGGAATATCCAGCGGGAAAAGGGAATGCTTTTTCCTGTGGTGCTGACGGAGATTTTCACCTTTGATTATTTCCCCGCCTTTGCGGTGCTCTCGCCCGTTATCTATGCCCTTATAATGGCATACGGGGCGAAATATTCGGATAACCCATGGGTGGGCGTGTTCGCATTTCTCTGCTTCGGTGTTTTCTTTAACTCTCTTAATTTTATGCGGCAGATAATTGCGGCTTCTGTGGGGGCGTTTGCTCTGCGCTATGCTGCTAAGGGAAATTACTTTCGATTTGCCTTGTTTGCGGTAATTGCGGGAGCGTTTCACCGTTCGGCGTTTTTGCTGCTGCCTTTCGGGCTTGTCTGTCTTATCCCTATGAATATTCCCGTGCTGATAGGGCTGCTTTGCGGCAGCGGGGCGGTGTTTGCCTTTTCGGGAGATATCATTAATGCGGTTACAGGCTTTGTTTACAAAAATTACGGCGCAGTTGAACACAGAGAGGTAACTGTCGGGCTTTCTCCGCTTTACACGGTGATGTTCGGCGTTATCTTCATAGGTGCGTTTGTCCTGAAGGATAAGCTCAGAGGGGATGAACGGGAAATAAATCAGCTTCTTTGGTGCGCTTACGGCGGATTTTTCGCCGAGGCGCTGGGAATGAAGCACGCTATACTTTCACGGCTGGGGCTGCTTTTCTTTCTGCCTGTAGTTTTCCTGCTTGTGCCGAAAATATTTACGGCGGTATGCAGGCTTGCTTCGGGGCACAAGGGCAGGCGAAAAAGGGCTGCGGTGTTGGCGGCAGCGACTTTGATGATCGCTATGGCAGGGCTTTACGGCGGACTGCTTTATAAGAATTACAACGGTGTTGTCCCATATCAAACGGTATTTGAGCGGGAGGTGGAGGGCGTTTGAGCAAGGTAAGGCTTTACCCCTCGTCGCTTTGGGAGGATCTTCTGCTTTGCGCAGGTATAAGTTATGCGGTCGCCTGTTTCAATGCGGACAGCTACATTTCCGGCGAAATATTTACGGCTGCAAAACTTATAGCAGGGCTGCTGATGGTTCTATGCTGGTGGTATTTTTCCCTGATGAACGGACTGCGGCACAGAAAGAAGTTTCTACTGTTTGTCATTTTATGGCAGGGCGCAATGCCTGCGGCAGGGATTATCATAAATTCCGTAAAGGCGCTTAAATTCAGTCCTGCGGGGATCTTTTTGAGGGAGCTTGCAAATATTTTATCGGGCTATCCTTATATGCTTATGTCATCAGAGTTGTCGGTGAATATCCTGTATTTACAGCTGACAGCTTTTATAATATGCATCCTGCTGTTTGGGGCAGGGTACTTATACACGCAAAAGGCAATACTTAACAGATGAAAGGATCTGATGTTTGAAATGAAGAAATCAAAGGCACTGAGCGCTTTAATGGCGGCAATTATGATCACCGGCATGTCGGCAGCGGCAAGTGCTGCGGATTACGGGGAGGACCCGGGTTATGTAGCGCCTGTCGTTCCCTCGAGCGTGGGCAAACCAAATTATGACCCTGCGGCAGCGGCTGTGGTACGCAGCGAAAATACCGACAGCAATGTTACCGTTGCCAACGATTCGGTTACCAAAACCGTTACGAACAGGGCTGTGACGGTTGCTCTGGAAAAGGGAGTGCCGATACAGATATCCTCGGGTATAGCTGCGGTAAAGTCCAATGCACTCGCACAGCTTGCCAAAAAGGGAGAGGGCGTGCTGAAGTTCACGGCTAACCGTTTCACCGCCGAGATCGAAAGCTCCTCGGTAATTGACGCCAAGAATATTGACATCGGACTTGCCATTACCAAAAAGACCGACCGTGGTGCGCTTATCTTAAAGACCCGCCAGAAGGGCGAATACGGCTGCACCGTAAAATATTCCATTCCCGCAAAGATATACGCACAGGCAGGAGTTGACCTTGCCACTGCGGCTGTATATCAGGTAAACCGCCGCACAGGGCGTGCGGAGTTCTACGCTCCTTTGGCGCTTGACTCGGAGGGAAACATCGTTTTTGAGATTTACGAGGGCGGAAATTACATAATTCTGTGATCGCCGTACCGTGCAAATGCTTTGAAAAACAAGATTTTATGAGGCAGGAGAATCGCTTTCTCCTGCCTCTTTTTTGCAAACAGACAAAGCAGCGGCACTGCTTACAGGCTTTTTAAATTTCTTCTGTACTCTTCCATTTTCTCTTCGGGAATGTTATCCAATGCGTATTGCAGTTCATTTATAAGCCGTTCACGATCGTAGGGAAGAATGCCGTTTGCAGGCAGGAAATTTGAACGTGAATCTGCAAATAAATGAGTGCGTATGCTAAGGCTTTCTATGAGGGTTTGCAGTTCCCTCAGCCGCTCTTTTTCCGAGGCAGGGGTAAATACACCGTCCTCAGCCATTTTGTAAAACTCCGTATCGGGAAAAAGGGTAAGAGAGTCCACGGAAATAAAATAGGGATTAAGCTTGTTGAAAACCTTTGCCGAAGCGGCTGCATTTCTGTGACTGCCGCCTTTCCCTGCAAGCCCTGTCATGTAAACAAAATAATATTCTATCCCTGCCTCGTCAAGCTTCAGACACTCTTTCAGAATATCGGCAGAGGTGTAGCCTTTGTCTGCCAGGGACAAAGTAGCATCATCTCCGCTTTCAACGCCTATGCTAAGCCCGTTTATGCCCATTGCCCGCAGCTTTTTCAGCTGTCTTATGCTTTTGCCTTTTATGTCCCGTATGCTTGCAAACATGGCAATGGTCCGGCACTTTATCAGATACTCCCGCACGGTCAAAGCCCGCAGTTTCAGATTTTCATAGCTCATTGCAAAGGGATTTGCTCCCGTTAAAAAGATTCGCCTTGCATAGGGTGAATATTGCTTTATTTCCGCCAGTCCCGCTTCAAATTCAGCCATGGACGCCATGCAAAACCGCTCGTTTTTGTAAAGGCTGCAAAAGCGGCATTTGTTGTATGTACAGCCCGAAGTTGCCTCTATTATCACCGAGTATTTTTCATAGGGCGGCCGCCAAGTTCTTCCCGTAAATCTCATAATGTCACTCTCCTATAAGCTGTCTATATTATTGCGGAAATTTTGCAGATATTCCTCATTGGCGGATAAAATTTCCTTTTTCAGAAACCCGAGAATTTTCTGCTTGTCTTTCGGGATAATTCCCGAAAATGGGGCGGCGTTGGAAACTGTGTTTGCGTATATGACAGTGCTTATATTAAGCTGCCCTATGAATGTATAAAGCTCTGCCAGCATTTCCTTTTCTCCCTCGGCAGCAAAGCTGCCCTGTCTGATTTGTGTATATAAATCGGACTCGGGAAAAACAGTCAGTGCCACAACATTGATACTTTGGGGGCGCAGAAGATTGTACACCTTTGCGCTTTCCAAGGCGTTTTCACCGCCCTTGCCTCTGCCCGCAAGTCCCGTTAAATAGGTTATATTATAGGAAATGCCTGCGGCTTCAAGCTTTTTGCATCCTTTAACAATATCCGAGGTGGTGTACCCCTTTTGCATAAACCGAAGCACATCGTCATCTCCCGATTCAGTGCCTATGCTTATACCGTCAAGCCCTATTCTGTGAAGCGCACGGAGTTCCTCCGGGCTTTTTGATAAAATGTCCGTGATCCGTGCAAAGCCGCCTACAGTGTGCACATTCGGCAAATGACGGTGAATCGCTTTGATCACAGCGCATAGCTTTTCCGCTGACAATACCAGCGGATTTGCACCCGTCATAAACACACGCTCCGCATTCCGACGGTTCATTTCAAGCTCCCGCAGATCTGCCTCAATTTCGTTCATGGGCGACATTCTGAAATCCACATCATACAGGCTGCAAAAGCGGCATTTATTGTGCGTGCAGCCCGATGTGACCTGCAAAAGCGCAGAATTTGCCTCAAAGGGCGGTCTCCAGATATTTCCTCTGTAATGCATAAAAATCAGCTCCTTAAAACTATTGAAAAACGGTCGGGCGAAAAATTTTTCCCGACAGCTTCTACACTCATTATATCACTGTACAATAAAAAAACAAGTACTGAATTTTTTTGCAGTACATTGACATTTGAAGCATAATATGATATTATTGCATTAAAAGGATGTGATTAATATGAAAAAAACCGAGCTGTCTGTAAATCGGTGTAAAACCGTTTCAAAGATTCAGAAAATTTTAGGAGGCAAATGGAAGATCGAGATACTTTATTACATTGCCTTTGAAAATGTGAACCGTTTCGGGGAAATGCGCCGCAGGATTCCCGATATTACCGAATCAAGTCTTACAAAGCAGCTGCGGGAGCTGGAGAAGGACGGCTTTATTTCACGGCATGATTTCAAGGAAGTGCCGCCCCATGTGGAATATTCCCTGACTGCTCTCGGCAAAAGCTTTATCCCTGTCATAGAGCATATGAAGCGGTGGGGAGAGGAAAATCTGGAGCAGTTTGATGTGTAATTTTTTTGAATGTTGAAACCGTGCAAATGCTTTGAAAAACAAGATTTTATGAGGCAGGAGAATTGTTTTCTCCTGCCTTAAGTGTGCTGCCGATATAATTTCCATTAGAAAATCTTGCGGTTATGACAGAGTGCAGCGGCTTATTCAAGTCACTTTCTGTCTGATCTCAAAAACCTCAAGCTCGGGGTCGTCTAAGGGAACTTCTTTTATGTACATATAAATGGTTTTATCAACGATCCCCTTGTGAAAGCCGATTTTTATAAGTTCTTTCTCATATTCCTGCTCTTTCTCACCGGGGTTGCAGCTGCGAATAAAATTGCTGCAAAGGGTAACAAAGTTTGTCCCGCCCCTTCCTCCGATAGCTGTAAATTGAATCCCTTTGTATACAATACGAGGCGTAATATTACACAATTTAGTTATCTCGCTTTTGGGGACTGCTTTTATGCATGAAAAGCCCCATAATTCTGAAGCGGATTTGTCGAAATGATTTGTAAAACCGTTTTCCAGATCCTGTTCATCCGAGGAACACAATTTTATCGTTTCCTGATCGGAGCTGCCGTCTCCCGGTAATATCTTATACAATTTACCTTTATATTCCCCGTATTTCCCGCTGCGGATTTTTCTTGAATTCATTTAATTCATGTCCTCCAATCTGACAAATCTGCCTTTTTCCTCCGTAAAAATCGCCCAAAATATCTCTTCGCCCTCTTTTGTTAATATATACAGCTCTGCACCGTCGGGAAGCGCAAAGGGAGAGACTAACATATACTCCGGTATAACACTGCCTGTGCCCGCACCAATGGCATAGCCGTTTCCCGTAAAGGGTCGGGGATTATCAAATATCCCTCCCAAAGCTTTTCCGTAGGGGATTATCAGCTTCACATCATCTTCATCCCTTATTCTAAACCTTATTATTCCAAGGTATTCATCCTTCTGTGGGTCAAATGTGCTGCCTTCATATCCAAGTCCCAGGTCAAGGTAAAAATCCATGTAGTTCCTGCACATAGCCGTATCGTTAGCCTGTGTAATATATCCCCAGACAGAACAGAACAAGCCCGACATGTATCCCTCCATTTCACTTTGGGATATTACCTTAGACACCACTGTCCCTTTTGCAGCAGGAACGCTCTCTTTTGCCATTTTTTTTCCCTCCATATGTATTTTTTTGAATAAATTTTGCGATTTTTTATATTATATCATATAGGTTTGATTTTGTCAACCTATAATCCAAAATTGATTTCCGTGAACATCTGAAAAATCCCCTTGACAAATTGTGCTTAATGTGGTAAAATATAACTATATATATGTATTTTAAATTAATATATAAAGGAGTAAAAAAACATGAACAAGAATCTGAGAAAAGCAATTATCGCAGGAAACTGGAAAATGAACAAGACCCGCCCCGAGGCAAAGGCGCTTCTGGAGGAAATCAAGCCTCTGGTTGCGAATGCCGAGGGCAAGGTCGAGGTCATTGCGTGCGTGCCCTTTACCAATCTGGAGACCGCTGTGAACACCACCGCAGGCAGCAATGTAAAGGTCGGTGCGGAGAATGTTCACTTTGAAAAGAGCGGCGCATTCACAGGTGAAATTTCTGCGGATATGCTTACCGAGCTGGGCGTGGAGTACGTTGTTATCGGTCACTCCGAGCGCAGGCAGTATTTCGGCGAGACCGACGAGACCGTCAATAAGCGCACAAAGGCTGCTCTGGCGGCAGGGCTCAAGCCCATTGTATGCGTAGGCGAGCTGCTTTGGGAGCGTGAGTGCGGCATTACCGAGGAAGTTATCGCCCGTCAGATAAAGCTTGATCTGTATGACGTTTCCGCAGACGATATCAAGAAAACCGTTATCGCATACGAGCCTGTATGGGCTATCGGCACAGGCAAGACCGCTACAGCTGACCAGGCAGAGGAGGTTTGCGGCTTTATCCGTGACGTGCTTGCAAAGCTTTACGATACCGACACCGCAAACGCTGTTACCATTCAGTACGGCGGCTCTATGAATGCTGCAAACTGCGCCGAGCTGCTGTCCAAGCCCAATGTTGACGGCGGACTTATCGGCGGCGCTTCCCTTAAGGCAGGGGACTTCAACACTATTGTACAGGCTGCTGTAAACGGCTGAGAATAACTGTTTGCAGACCTTTAAATGCATTAGTGAAGAGCAGGTGAGGGCATGAACAGGGTAGAGGAGTATATTCGGGCAAAGCTGTTTTCGGATTACCTCACAAGCAGTTCTAATCGCATGGACAAGGCAGAGAAATGTATTCGGGAAAAGCCCTCCGGCTGGTATTACGCCGACCTTGCAGTGGCAATTGTCACTGTTTTGGGGCTGGGATTTACATGGATAAGTATTATATATCAGGCAATTTTCTATATTCCCGTTATTGCCTTTGCTGCGATTATCATTGTTCTCTTGTGCAAAAAGTATTATTTGGTGAGGCTCGCAAAGCCTTGGCGCATTGCGGCAGGGTTTATAAGGGTGACGCTCTATGCAGTTGTGCTGTTGTCCTTTGCCGTTCCGTTTATTATGTTTACGTCAGACGACCCTGCTCTTTACCCTGTGCAAAAAGAGATCTACCGCTTAAATTACGTCGACAGGGGAGAGAGAGTCCTGTATTTCCTGCCGGATAATATCCCCGATGACGCCGGTGACTATAAAATTAAAATGTTTCCCGGACTTATGCAGGCGGAGGATTACATTCGGATCGAATTTTTTACAAGTTCAGGGCAGCTGACGGAGTACCGCAATTTTGCTCAAAGCTGCGGTGCGGTGAAAACGGAGGCAATATGTGTGAATGAAGTGACAGGCAGGGAGGAAACTGTCGAGTCATGGAAATTCCATATCTATGGCGACCGTTATGCCGTTTATTTCATCTGGCCCGAAAGCGGATATTTCACGCTCACTTGGTAAGAATCTCCGGATATATAAACAGAGGTCCGATCATGGAAATTGCAGGAGGGCAGACGGCTGAAAACAGCTGTTTGTAAACCTTTGAACGAATTAAGCAAAGGGCAGGCGAGGGACATGAACAAGGCAGGGGAGTATATAAAGCCCTCCGGTTGGTTATACGCCGACATTGCGGTGGCGGCGGTAACTGTTTTGGGGGTGTGGTTTACATTTCTCGGTATGGCATATGTGATCACTTTATATGTCTCCGGTTTTGCCTTTATTGCGTGTATCATTGTTACTTTGTGCAGAAAGCATTATTCGGTCAAGCTCTCAAAGCCTTGGCGCATTGTGACAGGGGGCATAAGGGGAGCGCTCTATGTAATCGCTTTGTCTGCCTTTGCTGTGCCTGTTATTATGGCGATGTCCAAACCTGCTCTTTACCCTGTGCAAAAAGAGATATACAGCTTTAATTTCAGCGACAGGGGAGAGAGTGTCCTGTATTTTCTGCCGGATAATATCCCCGATGATGTCGGTGACTATAAAATTGTAATGGCTCCCGGAGTTTTGCAGGCAGAGGCTTATATTCAGATCGAATTTTCCACAAGCTCCGAGCAGCTGGAGGAGTACCGCAGTTTTGCTCAGGGCTGCCGTGCAGTGAAAGTGGAAACGAACAAAGGCTGGCAGGAGTATCTGAATGAAAAGGCAGGCAGGGAGCAGACCGTTGAGGCATGGCAGTTTCCCGTACCGACAGGCGGCAGATATCATGCAACCTACTACATCTGCCCCGAAAGCGGGTATTTCCTGATAGTATGGTGAGCTTGCGCAGCTTAAAGGAGGCTTGTACTTGTATATGAAAAAAGCCGGATGTGCGGCAAACAAAAGCGTCAAAAGCAAGGTTTCGGCATGGTACTATGTTGATTTTGCCGTAAGCCTGCTTGCCTGTGCTTTTTCATTTTTAATAACCGCATTTTTAAGGATATATTTCATATTCTTTGTAATCGAGCTTGTTTGCTTTGTTGCAGTGTGTATTTTGATAGACAGTTACAAAAAGCCTCCCGAAACACGGGCGGGACGGGTCTTAATGAGAACTGTCAGGGTAACGGTCTATACCGCTGCATTGGCGGGGGCGTTCCTGTTTTTCAAGCCGTTGGACAGTCCTGTTCTTTATCCTGTGGACAAAGCTGTTTTCTGCTTTAATTACACAAATACCGATAAGTTTTATTTCCTCCCCGATAAGATGCCCTCAAATGCAAGGGATTATCATAGAATGTTTATGCCCGGTTTTGGGCCGGGCTCGCCGGGTATCAGGATCATTTTCTCCACAGATACTGCGCAGCTTGAGGAGTACCGCAATTTTGCCCAAAGCTGCGGTGCGGTGAAAACTAACAATAAAAGGGACTGGGTGCAGAAGTATATAAATGAAAGGACAGGCATAGAGGAAGATGTCGAGGCATGGGATTTTCCCAAACCCGAGGGCAGCAGCTATTATGCCACCTATTACATCTGCCCCGAAAGCGGATATTTCATGATCACATGGTAAGCTTATGCCGCTCAAAGGAGGCTTGTATATGAAAAAAGCCGAATGTGCGGAAAACAAAAGCGCCGAGAGTGTCAAGAACAGGGTTTCGGCATGGCGCTGTATTGACTTTGCCGTAAATATGCTTGTCAGTCCTTTTGCATTTTTTGTATCCATGTTTTACACGGTATATTTAAAATTTTGGGCAATTCTGTTCGTGTGTTTTATTGTAATGTGCATTTTTCCGGACTATTACCAAAAGCCTCCCCCTGACCGTTTCATACGGGTCATAATGGGGATTGTCAGGACAGTGTCCTATACTGCCGCTTTGGCTGTGGTCAGCCTGTACTGTATGCAAGCTTCAAAGCAGCCTGTTTTTTACCCTGTGGACAAAGCTGTTTTCTGCGCCAATTACACCGACCCCGATGAAATGTTCTTTTTTCTGCCGGATAAGATACCCTCGGATGCAAGGGATTACCATAGGAGCTTTGTGCCCGCTTGGCAGGACGGGGCGAATATCAGGATCGAATTTTTTACCGATACTGCGCAGCTGGAGGAGTACCGCAATTTTGCCCAAAGCTGCGGTGCGGTGAAAACGGAAACTAACAAGGATTGGCAGGAGTATCTGAATGAAAGGACAGGCAGAGAGGAAGCCGTCGAGGTATGGGAGTTTCCCGAACCAAAGGGCGGCGGCAGTCATGCCATATACTACATCTGCCCCGAAAGCGGATATTTAATGATAGACTGGTAACTATGGTTACCGGTAAAAAATATCTCCAGATGTACAAACGGAGGTTTGTTTATGGGAAAAGGCAGGAGCGCCAAAAGAATAGCGGCGGGCATAATAATTGCCCTGCTCTTCTGCTTTTTTTCCGTGGATTCGGTGCGGGTCAAGCTGTACGGCTTGCCGCCCATATTCTGCATTAAGGCGGCGGAGTACAGCGACGGCACAAGCGCCAGCTACTACGGCGCAGGCTATAAAATTATGCGTGACTACAACGTCAGCGACGGAAGCGAATCCTATCATATCACCCTTTGGCTGCTGCCCTATTCGGTAAGCCTTTAGAGGTAAGATGTGATAGGTAAGAGGTTAGAATTTACCGTATTATAAATATAACCAATCAGAAAGGAATGGTAAAAAATCATGAGCAAAAAACCTATGGCGCTTATTATCATGGACGGCTTCGGCATTAACAGCGACAGCTACGGCAATGCCATTGCCGCCGCCAACAAGCCAAATCTTGACAGATATTTCAAGGAATATCCCAATACCACTATCGGTGCGTCGGGGCTTGACGTGGGTCTGCCCGACGGACAGATGGGAAACTCCGAGGTAGGTCACACCAACATCGGCGCAGGGCGTATCGTTTATCAGATGCTGGTAAAGATCTCCAAGGACATAAAGGACGGCGTTTTCTTTGAAAATCCCGCTCTTATGAAGGCTATGGAGAACTGCAAGGCTAAGGGCAGCGCACTTCATTTAATGGGGCTGCTTTCTCCGGGCGGCGTTCACAGTCACCAGGAGCATATGTACGGTCTGCTGGAAATGGCTAAGAAGAACGGCATTGAAAAGGTGTATGTTCACGCATTTCTGGACGGCAGAGACGTTCCCCCCTCTTCGGCGGCGGAGTATATGGAAGAGGCTGCCGGCGAGATGAAGAAAATCGGCACGGGCAAGGTGGCAACGGTTGCGGGCAGATACTATGCCATGGATCGTGACAACGCCTGGGACAGAGTTGAAAAGGCATACGACGCTATGGTAATGGGCGAGGGCGTTCAGGAGACCGATCCCGTGCAGGCTATAAAAAATTCCTATGCAAACGGCGTTACAGATGAGTTTATGCTCCCTGCGGTAGTGGACAGGGACGGTATGGTCAAGGAGGGGGACAGCGTTGTATTCTTCAACTTCCGTCCCGACCGTGCAAGGCAGATAACAAGAGCCTTTGTTGACCCGGATTTTTCGGGATTTGAGCGGAAAAAGGGATATTTCCCCGTGACCTTTATCTGCATGGCGCAGTATGATGCGGCAATGCCCAATGTGCTTGTGGCATATCCTCCCGAGCAGCTTACCATGACTTACGGCGAGTATATGGCAAAGTGCGGCAAAACACAGCTTAGAATTGCCGAAACACAGAAATACGCTCATGTTACCTTCTTCTTCAACGGCGGCGAGGAAAAGCAGTTTGAGGGTGAGGACAGGATACTCATTCAGTCCCCCGATGTTCCCACCTTTGACTTAAAGCCCGAAATGAGCGCATATGAGGTCACCGACGCCGTTCTCAAAGCGATCGAGTCGGACAAGTACGACACGATCATTCTCAATTACGCCAACTGCGATATGGTAGGGCACACGGGCATTTTTGACGCAGCCAAGGCGGCTGTTGAAGCAGTGGACACCTGTGTTGGCAAAATGGTGGACGCAGTTCTTGCCAAGGGCGGCGCAGCCATAATCACAGCCGACCACGGCAACGCCGACAAGCTGCTTGAGGCCGACGGCACGCCTTTCACCGCTCACACCACAAACCCCGTTCCCGTTATCGTTGCAGGCTATGACTGCAAGCTCAGGGAGGGCGGCGTACTGGCAGACCTTTGCCCCACAATGCTTGAGATAATGGGTCTGCCGCAGCCCGAGGAAATGACCGGTAGATCCTTGATCGTTAAGTAAACGGCAGGAAATTTACCCTTACAAAAAATATCCTCTGCTTGGTAAGCAGAGGATTTTTGCATTTATTATAATATTTTTATTCCGCAAATTTCTTTGCCGTCCATTTCCTTTATGATAAATTCCCCATTCTCATAAACCGCATAGCTTCGGGGATTTCCCCCCTTCGGAATGGACACCGACCCGGGATTGATGTAGTAGATACCGTTCTTTTCCTCCGCCCGCAGCAGGTGAGTGTGACCGCTGATTATTATGTCCCCTTTGTTCATATTAGGCATATTTTCAATATCATATAAATGCCCGTGAGTGCACATTGCCATATGCCCATCCGGCCATAAAGCCATATAATCCGCCATAACCGGGAACTCCAGCACCATCTGATCCACCTCTGCATCGCAGTTTCCCCGAACGCACAGGAAATCGTTTTTTCGGGCGTTAAGAAGCTCAATTACCTCTTTGGGCGCATAATCCTCGGGAAGATCGTTCCTCGGCCCGTGATAAAGTATGTCCCCCAAAAGAATAAGCTTGTCCGCCCCCTCACGACGGGAGGCAGCGAGCATTTCCCGACAGCATTTTGCCGCTCCGTGAATATCCGACCCGAACATCAGCTTCATAAATATTTTTCCGACCTTTCTTTTTTCATTTTGACAGCTTTATAGCCTGTCCCGTCACGGTTTTGCAGTGGATAATCCCCTAAAACCGCAGCCCGTGTCAAAGACGCATATATTCTCCGCCGTCACCCAAAGCCGACCTTTCGCATAAAGTAAAGTACGGCATTCAGGGCTCTTGGGCGGGCGGCAGGGGGCGTGCTAACAGGCCGGCGGCAGTGCTTGCTGCCCGAAGAATAACCCGCCCGGACGGTACCGTCTGCCGTTTTATCATAAATGAGGGGTGCTGACTTTACCGCCTGCGTTCCTGCGGGCGGAAATTCGCTGCGCTTTTGCAATGCTGCCAATGTTTTTAACGGGGCAGTTATTGCAGATGATCTCATAAGTCCGCATTTCTCAAATGTGCCCGAGCGCCTTTTTGACGGTCGGGCACATTATTTATAAAGGCTTTACATCCAGATAGACCTCGTTTTCGCTTACCAGAGCGGAGTTTACATCAATGGTGTACTTGAAATAAAGCTCCCCGCCTTCCTCGGTCATACGGTTGATTATCCGCTTGGCATAGATACCCATAGTGGTCGAGCCGTAGGGCGTGCCGTAAACGCAGTGGTGGCGCTTGGAATGCTCCATTATAAGGTTGGATTCCGCAGTGCCGTCCCGCCGCATGGAGGCATAGGTATCCCCGAAGCAGGAAACAGTCGTGACCGACCCGGGAAAGCCCGTGACCGAGCTGTCGTCATAGGAAATTTCCCAGCCCTTTTGTCCCGACATTTCAGCAGAACGGAGCGTGCCCTCTGTGATAAGCTCCACAGCGTCGGGCAGTCCGCCCGCACGGGAAATGCTTTTAAGTGTTATCGTAACCTTTTTTTCCGTTTTCATAAAATTCCTCTTTGCGGCATATTGGTATATTGCCGCTGTCATTTGCTGTTTTAGTTTATTACTTCGCTGAATTATGTTTTCAGCTGCGGATAAGCTCCTCGATCGTGACCCTGTTTACATCTCCCGAGATCTTTCCGCCCAGAAACGTTTCCGCATTTTCACGGAAAAGCTCGGCGCTGTCGCTGGTGTAGTATGTAACCGTTCCCGGGTCCGTTCTGGAGGACAGCATATTCTGTCCCGTCAGCGTGTTAAGGGCAAATTTCGCAGCCTCCGCCCCCGAGGAAATAAGAGTAACGCCGTCCCCCATAAATTCCGAGATCGCCTCACGCAAATGAGGATAATGAGTGCACCCTAAAATCAGCACGTCCGCCCCCTCATTCTTTATGGGCGTAAGATACCTTTCTGTCATAGACTTTACCACAGGGTCGTTTTTGTCGGTGATTCCGGCCTCCACCATAGGCACGAACAGGGGACAGGCATTTCCTATCACAGCAGCGTCCGTGCGGATGTTACGTATTGCCTTTCCGTATGCCCCCGAGCGTATGGTTGCAGGAGTGCCGATAACGCCTATCCTCCCGTTTCTTGTGGCAGCGCAGGCAGCCTGCACCGCAGGGATGACCACCCCCGTAAAGGGCACGTCCCCTCCGAAATCCTTGGTTTTTCCCACAATGGATGAGACCGTGCCGCAGGCGGCTATTATCATTTTAACATTTGTCCGTTTTATAAAATTTACGTCCTGCTTTGCGTATTCAAGGATCGTCTCATTGCTTCTTGTGCCGTAGGGAATGCGTGCGGTGTCCCCGAAATATACGATATTTTCATATGGCATTAGCCTTATCAGCTCCGCCACGCATGTAAGCCCTCCCAGTCCCGAATCGAATACGCCCACAGCCCTTTCGTTAACAGGCTCTGTCATTGCATATCAGTCCTTTCGCAAGGATCGTCCGCCAAAGCTTTACACGGAAGAAACCTATTTAAATTATTGGCTGATCTGTCTGCGGCAGCCTCAGCGCTCCATTGCCAGCTTAATAAGCCTGTCCAGCAGCTCATTGCAGGGGATACCCAGCTTTTCCATAAGCTTTGGGTACATACTGATAGAAGTAAAGCCGGGCATGGTGTTTATCTCGTTAAGGTACACTCTGCCGTCCTCTCTTAGGAAGAAATCCACACGGGCAAGACCGAAGCAGCCCAGGGTCTTGAACGCCTTTACCGCAGTGTCCCTGATCTCTCTCGAAGCCTCTGCGGGGATATCCGCAGGAATGGTCAGCCCCGATGTTCCCAGAATATATTTTGCGTCATAATCATAGAAATCGTTGCAGGAGGCTATCTCTCCCACCTCCGAGGCAAAGGGATTGTCCGTCCCGAAAACAGCGCATTCCAGCTCTCTGCCCTTTATGTACTCCTCCGCAATGACCTTTTTGTCATGGGTAAATGCGAGCTTGACGGCGTTTTTCAGGTCCTCAAAGCATTCCGCCTTGTTTACCCCCACCGACGAGCCGCTGCAGGCGGGCTTTACAAATACGGGAAATTCCAGATCGTTCACAATGCTTTCGCAAACGCTGTCCAGCTTTCCGAGATCCGACTGGTTTATCACACGGTATTTTGCCATATTAATGCCGTTTGGCTCCAGTATGCAGTGGGTGTATGCCTTGTCCATGCAGGCAGCCGAGGCAAAACAGCCGCAGCCCACGTAAGGGATGCCCGACATATCCAGAAGCCCCTGAATAGTGCCGTCCTCGCCGTATTTTCCGTGAAGCACCGGCAGTACCACATCCACCTTTACAATGTTCATCCGCCCGTTTGAAATTTTGGCAATGCCCTTGTAAAGGGTGTCCGGGAGGATTGCCGCAGGGGTGCAGTCGGGATCGCTTTCCCACCTGTCCTCCTTAATGGAGGCATAGTCCCCGGGATAGAAGAACCACCGCCCCTTTCGGGTGATACCTATCGGTATGACCTCATATTTGTCGGGGTTCAGCTTTGAGATCACGTTAGCCGCCGAGATCAGCGAAATATCATGCTCATTGGACATTCCGCCGAAGATCACGGCTACTCTTGTTTTTGCCATAAGGCTCATTCCTTTCATGCTTTTGACTTTACTAAAGTTTATTTCGGCCTGTTTATTTTTATGAATAAATTTTTATAAAATTAATTTGCCGTACTGTCGAAAAAGCGCAGTCCATGGGCAATCTGCCCTGCAATTTGCCACGTATTATGCTCCGCTATCTGGCTTTCTTAATAAGCCCTCTTATTTCCGAGGGGGTGAACACATATTTTTTATCGCAGAAATGGCAGCAGACCTCGGCATTTTCCTGCTCCGCAGCCATTTTCTCCAGTTCCTCCCTGCCTATGGAAATGACCGCCGCCTCCACACGCTCCCGTGAACAGTCGCATTTGTATCTGCTGGTAAGCCTGTCCAGCACCTCGGGCTTCAGACCCTCAAGCGTCCGCATTGCCATTTCCTCCGCATTCACACCCGAGGATAACATCTGTGTTACCGAGGGCAGGGAGTTCACATTTTTTTCCAGAATGTCAATGCAGCTCTCATCCGCAAAGGGAAGCAGCTGAATAAGATATCCTCCCGCCGCCTTTACCGTCAGATCGGGGTTTACCAGCACCCCCAGCCCGCACACCGTGGGTATCTGCTCGGACACCGCAAAATAGCTTGCAATATCCTCTGCTACTTCTCCCGAAACAATGGGCACCTGCCCCACATAAGGCTCTTTCAGCCCTAAGTCCTTTACCACCGAAAGAGTGCCTGTATTGCCCACAGCCCCCGCCACATCAAGCTTTCCGTAGCGGTTGAGAGGCAGCTCCACCACATTGTTCACCACATAGGATTTCACATTCCCTCTGCTGTCGGAAACCGCCGTCATACCTCCCGCAGGGCCGCCGCCGTTCATTCGTACTGTAACGGTGTCCCTGTCGCCTTTAAGGCTGATACCTATAAGGGACGCCGCAATCGTCAGCCTCCCCAGCGCTGCCGTTACCACAGCGGAGGTCTGATGAATGCGCTCTATCTCCGAAACAATATCCGTGGCGTCAATGGCTGTCGCCACCACCGAGGCGTCCTCGGAAAGAACTCTGACTATACTTGCCATAAAAATTTACTTCCTCTTTAATTTAATATGCGTGTATGCCTTTAAAACGGGGCTGACTGTGCTGTCAGCAAACTGACAGCAAAAATTAAGCTCAATATACGTCCGATCGCTTTTATATATCCTTATATCCGAAATGATCTTCATAAAATTTCTTGCCTCTTGTTTCTAATTCTCTTGCTTCCCGGCAATGTACATAAGCCGTTCGCTGTCCGGACGGGGTTTGTCAAAGCTGTCGCCGTCCAGAATTTCGAGGACTGTAAACCCTGCCTTTTTCAGACTGTTCACAATTACTCCGCTGTCGTAAGCGGTCTCGCTCAGTTCATCGCTCAAACGGCTGTACATTCCCTTTTCATCGGGAATGAAAAAGTCCAGGGAAATGTCCACCCGACAGTCAGCCGAACCTGTATCAAGGAAATTCTGCCACACGCAGTAGACATCTTCAAGGTCATACACAAAGGTGTTGTTCCCCAGAATCTCCCTGTGCTTGTAGGGGGTGTTCATATCGAAGAGAAACAGCCCCGCAGGGTCGGAAAAAAGGGACACCCTCTTAAAAGTCTCTTCAATATCATCAAGGCTGCACAGATGATTGAGGCTGTCCAGCAGACAAACAGTAACATCTACCGTCCCGAACATATCCAGCTGCCGCATATCCTGCCTGAGATACTGTATGGCAAGTCCGCTTTCCGCCTTTTTGTCCATGGCAATATTCAGCATTTCCTCGGAAATATCCGTCCCAATCACGTCATAGCCCATTTTCGCCATGATCTCCGACATATTCCCCGTGCCGCAGGCAAGGTCAAGCAGAATGCCCTTCCTGCCTCCGTGCTTTTTTATAAGACTATGGACAGCATTGCCCCTTGCGGCATAATCCGCCTCGCCCATAAGCCTGTCATAGCAGTAAGCAAACGAACCGTATCCCCCCACGGTCATTCCTCGCTGCCCTTGTTGACTACCGTAAAATCGTCGCTGCTGATATTCGTAAGCCTCTCAAATACGGTCTTGTAGCCGCTTCCGCTGTAGCGGCTGTTAAGGGTGCGGTTCACTCTGCTTATAGTGGCTGTGCTTGCGCCGGTTGCAGCTACAATGTTGCTGTATATTTTCTTTTCCGACAGCATTTTTGCCACAAGCAGTCTCTGCGAAATTGCTTTGAGCTCAAATGATGTGCATAAGTCATCCAGAAATGCCGCACACTCCTCCTTGGTTTCAAGGGTCAGCATTGCCTCATACAGAAAATCGAGAGTTTTTTCCTCCATTTTATCGTTATCCATTTTTACATGACCTTCCTTTCAATCTTTGTTTTCCTTTTTCATTCGCTGAAAAATCCCATATAAATCTATTTTAACATAGTAAAAGCTAAAAGTAAAGAGCTTTTGATATATTTTAACCAAATTGTAATAATTTCCCTGCCGAGGTTTTCGAAAAAACGGAAATGCGCATATATTATCGGAAAAAATGCACAATTCCCGCCCTTGTAATTCCCCGAAAATGGTCGAAACGTAAAAATGAAAAATCCCGTCCAAATCCTATTGACGAAAAGGGCAGTTTTGGTTTATACTTAATATAGGGGTAATGCGGTTTTGTCAATAGCTCAATAGCCCGGCAGCCGCAGAGGGGGACTTTATTTGAATGACAGACCGTATTTCGGCGATAGGGGTGTTGTATGACCTATGCTTCCCGATGATTTTTGGAGCGAATTTGATTTTTCGGGCGGAGATCTGCTTTACGCCGAAACATATCTTACGGAATGTATGCTCCATGTCCGGTATCCGTACAGCGGCGAAAATGCCGAAAGGCCGATATTTTTAAGCCTTATTATCGGAAACGGCTATGATGACAGCAGAGGCTTGTTTCATATAGAAATACTTTGGGATAACGGAAACAGACCTGTTGCCCGTTATACCTGCAAAACCTGTGAAGCATTAAAAAAGCTCACATATATGGCGTTGGAACAGATACATAAGGAACTTGCCGACCGCAGGCTTTCGTATTACGGTAAGCTGTGGGAAACGATCACGGTTGATTTAGAGTGATAAGCATTTTAAATACCGGTCTGTCGGCGTGATGAAAATGATCGGGAAATGTTATCGGCTGAATTATGTTCGGGGGAAAAGTCTGAAGGTTAACGGTGACACCTTAAGTTTCAACGTATCTTTGGTGCGAAAGACTAATTAGCGGAGAGTAAAAATATGAACTTCAAAACAGTAAATGAATTGATAGATTCTCTTGAATCATCGGGCTGTGACAACTTTTACGAATACGAAACGCAGCTGTATATGCTGTTTTATGACAGGTTCGGGGAAATGCCCTTTACCGAGATCCCGGAGATCGCTTTTATATTTATGGAGCTTGACGACTGGATGGGAATGAGCCTTCGCTGCGGAGTATGGCAGTATTACGAGAGCGGAGCGTTCCAAAAGGGAAAATTTGAAAGGGTAATATCATTTCTTGATTCCCAAAACGAATGCGAAATGTCGGAAATTTATGCCTGCGGCATACACGACTATGCAAAAGAAAAATACCGTGATAATTTTAACTATCCCGAGGAATGGTCAGACGAATCGGACAGGATCGACAGGTGGATATCCGATAATGAAGAATATATTTACAAGTGGATGTACGGGCTGATACTGGGGCATAAAAGTGAAATATTAAAAATGAAGCTTGGATAAAATTTTAACGGAAAAATCCATTTAAAAAGAGGATTAAAAATGAATACAATAATATCGGCTTCCCTCCTGAGCGCAGATGTGCTGGAGCTGGGGAGTGAACTTGAAAAAATAAGCGCAGCAGGCTGCGGGCACGTTCACTTTGATGTGATGGACGGGGTTTTTGTGAACAACATCAGCTTCGGGCTGCCAATGCTTGCAGGCATAAGAAAGGGCACGAAACTTCCCGTGGACGTTCATCTTATGATAACAAGTCCCGAAAAATACATACCTGCATTTATACGGGCGGGAGCGGATATGATAAGCTTTCATACGGAAGCGGCCGCCGACCCTGCCGCCGCTCTGGAAATGATAAAGGCGGGGGGCGCAAAGGCAGGACTGGCGGTAAAGCCGGAAACGCCCCTTGAACGTGTGCTGCCCTATGCGGAAAAAGCCGACTTTATCCTGCAAATGACCGTGGAGCCCGGCTTCGGTGGACAAGCTTTTATCCCCGAGACCCTTGACCGTGTGCGGACAATAAAGCAGCGCATTACAGAGGCCGGGCTGCCCGTCCTTATTCAGGTGGACGGCGGGATAAACGGCGAGACCGCCTCTGCCGCCGTAAAAGCTGGTGCGGATATTCTGGTGGCAGGGTCTTATCTTTTCCGTGCGCCGGATATGGCGGCGGCTGTGAAAAAGCTGCAAGGGTAATGCCGATACTTCGGGGATAGGGTAATTTTACCTTTCCCCCAAAGCCTTAAGCAGTATCTCGGGAGCGTTTTTCTCGATGACCTGACTGAAATGTTCGGCGATAACCTGGGGGATATGCTCGCTTATTGCTGTGATACTTGCAAATTCCCTTATGTCGTCGGCGAGGCTGCATTTCTTCTGAGGCAGCCAGAATGTCAGCAGCGCCGACCTGCGGTTTGCCCACAGGGCAGCGTCCTTGGACAGGGAGCTGCGGCACAGCAGAGTACAGACCTTTACCAGCGGCGCAATGCTAAAAAAAACGGCGGCATATGCGGACGATGCAGGACCTGCGGGCGGGTAACAGGGATTTTCGCCGGTTATGTAAATAACGCAGCCCTTATCCTTGGCGGGAATAATTTCGATTGTGGGGCGTTCCCCGAAGCTTACAGGGCATATCTCATCAAAGGCGTTTTCCCGAAGAAGCCTATACCACAGCGCTTTTATAAGTTCTTCGGTCTTTCCGTCCCGAGACCTGGGTAAGCCCAGTAAGCCCTGGGAGCTGTAATCAATTATCTCCTTTTGGGAGATACCCGAATTTTTAAGCTCGCTTCCGCTGAGGGTTATTTTAAGGGCATTTTTTCCAATGCGTTCACTGCGCAAAAAATCAACTCCTTCTATTAGATGCAAGAGGTCAGAGGCAAGAGGCAGGAAATTAAATTTTCTTGTGCC
>CAZGAZ010000001.1:0-74337 GCA_964523835.1 uncultured Ruminococcus sp. | reverse complement strand
GCCTGTGCATTGCCTGTGAATTGTTCTCTGTTGTAAACAGTAAGAGAATGTTCATGCTATTAGATGCAAGAGGTCAGAGGCAAGAGGCAGGAAATTAAATTTTCTTGTGCCTGTGCATTGCCTGTGAATTGTTCTCTGTTGTAAACAGTAAGAGAATGTTCATTCAGGTGCTGCCTGCCCCCTTCCGGCGCACTGATATGTTAAATATGGTGAAAATACATGAAAAACAAATCTCAACAAATGCTTGAAGCGGCTTTAAACAAGGAAAAGACCGGGCTGCCCAAGGGATTCGGAGCGGAAAGCTCTCTTACGGCAGTATTGCTGGTGCTCTGTGCAATGGGTGCTTACTATTACGGTGCGAGAGCGGCGGCAGTGGCTGCGGTTTGTGCGGCAAGCTGTCTGGGTGCGGACATTGTCTGCCTTATCCTGCGAAAAAAGCGGCTGCACATCCATGATCTTTCCCCCATTATCACAGGGCTTGCCATAGCCTGCCTGCTGCCCGCCTCAGTGCCTTACACCGTTGCTGCGGGAGCGTGCGTTTTTGCGGTGTGCATAGCCAAACATCCCTTCGGCGGCAGGGGCTGTGAAATTATATGCCCGGCAGCCGCAGGATATATTTTCGCAGAGTTGTCCTTTTATCGGCAAACGCATTTTTATCCAAAGCCCTTTGAACCGCTGGGGCTGGAAAATACGGTAACAGAGCCGTTATTCCGTGCTTTTTCGGGGGGCGTCTTAAGCGGAGAATTTTCCGAACTGGAGCTGCTGGTGGGCAGCACTCCGGGAACTCTCGGCTGCACCGGGGCTGTTACGGTAATGGTCTGCGGGGCTGCGGTGATCTTCATGGGGGCGTATCCCCGAAGCGTGATAATTCCCGAAGCTGCGGTATTTCTGGGGTATATTCTGCTTTTCGGAAATAAAAGCCCTGCCGCCTGCGCTGTTGATATTTTTGCTATTGCGGTCTTGTCCTGCGGCGGACATATTCCCGAAAAAATTTCGGGGCGGATAATTTTCGGTATTATTTCGGGAATTCTTATAATAATTGTTTCGGAAATTTCCTCCCTGCGCTTTCCTGCGGTCTATGCCTGCGTCATAGCCGCTCCGTTTGCTTTTCTGGCGGATAATATCACAGACAGACCTGCGGCGGCGCAGTCCGAAAAAAAACAGTGAATTTTGTCGGAACGGGAACAAAATTTATGACCGCTTTTGCGGAATTTCCGACGATCTTTCCCGACGGGTCTGCGGTCGGATATGTCCGATAAATTTAAGCTTTTTTGAAAAATTCTCTTTTTACCCGATAAATTTTTTTTGACGGTACACGAAAAAATCATTTTAAACCGTTTGCGAAAGGGGAGAAAACGCACCCGTGAAAAGTGAAAAGAAATGGTCGCCCCTTGACGGCATATGGGCGCACAATCCCGTGTTTGCGGCAGGAATGTCCGCAGCCCCTGCGGTAATTCTCGGCAGCTCTCTGGGCACTGCCATTGCCTATGCCTTGCTCTTTTCGATGACTACCTTCGGGGCGCTGATGATATCCCGTCTGCTGCCGAGAAAAATACCCTATGCCCTGCGTATAATATTATATACGCTTACTGCGGCGGCGGTGTATATTCCCTGCTATATGGCGGCGGAAAAATTTTCGCCTGTAAATCCCGCTTCACTGGGGGTATTTCTCACCCTTATAGTTACGGGGGACTTTGTGGTAAGAGGCTCGGAGCTGCGGTTTTTCCGAATGAAAGGCGGGCGGTTTGTGACGGATGTTATCTCCCACATTTTAGGCTTTGATATGGCGCTTATACTGCTGGGGGCGGTGCGTGAGCTTTTTTCGCAGGGAGGTATCGGCGGCGTGCTTTACGGCGTGAACACGGTCATCCCCATTTTGTCCGCACCCTGCGGAGGCTTTATTTTAATAGGGCTTATGGGTGCGCTTATAAGAGTAACTAAGAACAATTAATAATTAATAATTATTTGGACTTGCGTGCCTGTTGCTTGAAGGGGAATTTTATGTAAGTTTTTTGATTGTGGATTGACCGGAAATGGTACGGTGACAAGCTTGAAAGTCAGCGGTAATCCCCTAAGTTTCAGAGTACCTTTGGTGCGAACGAAAGATCAGCGGGAGGAAAGTTTGAAAGTTAGCGGTAAACCCCTAAGTTTCAGCGTACCTTTGGTGTGAAAGTCTGATTAACGGAGTGGAAAAGTTTGAAGGTTAGCGGTAAACCCCTAAGTTTCAGCGTACCTTTGGTGTGAAAGTCTGATTAACGGAGTGGAAAAAATTGGATAACGGCTTAACGGGCGGATTTTTATTATCCGCTGCGGCTGCGGTGCTTACGGAGAATGCGGTGTTTTACCGTGCCTTCGGAGTAAGCACCATGATAACCGCCGCAAAAAATAAACGCAATCTTATAGGCACCTGCCTGGGCGTTATGTGGTTCACCCTTTGCGCAGGTGCGGCGGGACGGCTTATGAAAGTATGGGGAGTTCAGGCGGACAGAGCCTTTATGCCTCTGCTTTATGCGGCGGTGATAGGGATAATTTACGCTGTCACACTGGTTCTTCTTCGTGCCTTTGGCGGACGGAATTTCGGGCGGCTGAAAAAATATGTTCACATCTCTGCGTTTAACAGCACTGTTATGGGTACAATATTTTTAAGCGTTTCCCGCTGCGAGAGCCTGTCGGAATTTCTGCTTTTCGGTTTTTCCTCGGGTGCTGGCTTCGGGCTGGCGGCGATAATGCTTTCGGGAGTTTACGGGCATTTGTGTTCCGAAAAAGTCCCTGCCGCTTTCAGGGGATTTCCCGCCATAATGCTCTACACGGGGCTTATTGCCATGGCAATTTACGGCATAGGGGGATAATTGCAGAATAATCTGCGGCAGGAATTTCCGGGCAGAATATTTTCCCGAATATATTTTATATGATATATGTTTCGGGTGGGGATTCTTGTGATTTTTTTAAAGGAATATTTCCCGAAAAATCGGAAATATAATGTTTTTTCTGCTTTGAATTTTGTCGGATAATTTGTTTTTTTTCGGTAAAATCGGGCGGAAAAATCAACTAAAAAAATTTAAGAGGATATATAAATATTTATTTTCCCGAATCAATAATTTTTCGGGCAAATCCCGGGAAAATATATATTTATAAAGATCCATTGATAAGACTGCATTAACAAAAACTATTAATTAAAAAAGGGAGTTAGTCAAAAATGAGAAGAAATAAAAAAATATTCCGTCCAAAGAGGCGTTATAAAATAAAGAGAAGAAACAGGGGCGGCATTAAAATTGCCGCAAGTGTTGCAGCGGTGGCGGTGCTGGTATTTGTGGGCTACAGCGCTGCGGGGCCTATCGGCGATTATATTAAGGCGAGGGAGACGCAGATAGTAAGCGATCCGTGGATCCCCGAACAGCAGACGGATTCCTCCGACATTCCCGGGGATACGGGCACGGTGACAGGCAGCGAACCTGTGCAGACCGAGATACTGCCGGATATTCTTGATGTTCCCGTAACGGTCACGGCGCAGACCGAGGAAAAAGCGCTTCCCGAAGCGCCCGATGTGAATACTGTTACCGAGGTGACGGTGCAGCCTGCTGTCACCGAGGCTGATGTAAATACAGCCCCTGTTTCAACGAATGTTAAAAACGGCGGGGCGGCTTACACCATTTCGCTGGAGGATATGCAGGATATGGACAGCCTTGAAGCCGCTCTGGATGAGATACGCAGCAGCGGCGCTTCGGCGGTGATAATGCCCATGAAAGCCGACGGCGGCGCATTCTACTACAAAACGGAGATACCCTTTGTGGCGACGGTCACTGACGGGGAAAAGCCCATAAAATCGGAAGTCACGGCAAAGCAGGCGGCAAATGCCGCCCTTGCCAAGGGTCTGAGGCCTGTGGCGCTGGTAAGCGTGCTGAAGGATAACAACCGTTACGGCGATTACCGTGACGGTTCATACCGCAGCAATGACGACACCACCTGGCTGGACGCCGCTCCCGACAACGGCGGCAAGCCCTGGATTGACCCCTTTGACGAGGCGGCTCAGGATTACCTGTGCGATATTATGAGGGAGCTTGGGGGCGCAGGCTTCGGGGAGATCATTTGTGAGGATTTTGTTTTCCCCGATTTCCGTTCTACAGATGTTGAGCTGATAGGGGAGCATATTACTCCCTTCAGCAGCGCACGTTACAAGGCGCTTGCCTCCCTTGCCTGCATGATGACCGAGGCGGGCAGCGAAAAGGGCGCAAGGGTGATGATACGGATCACCGCAAACTCCATAATAAAGGATTACAGCGAGATTTTTCATCCCGACCTTTTGCAAGGCTGCACTGTACTTATAGATTATTCCGAGAACAATATTGCAAAGACCATGGTAGCGGGGGGCGAGGAGATAATCCTCGATTACCTTGACGAGGACGACAAGATAATGGCGGTTTTTGCCGAGGTGGAGAGGCAGTGCGGAGATATTCCCACAGAGGCTTTTCTTGACCGTGAGTCCATGTCCGCAGAAGAATTTGCCGCTGCTGTTTCGACGGTTTCGGGAATGGGATATGAGGGGTATTATGTTTATTAGAGGCAAGAATTTTCAGAGGGAAGAGGCAAGAAATTTTTAGTGATGTGATACATAAAAAGTTTTGAGGAAAATAAGTTTGAAAGTTAGCGGTAAACCCCTAAGTTTCAACGTACCTTTGGTGTGAAAGTCTGATTAACGGAGTGGAAAAATGAATTACGAAGAAAAGGTTCGGGAAATTTTTGAGAAGAGGGAACAGCCTCCTTTATGCTATGTGCACAGTTACGGCTGTCAGCAGAATGTGAGCGACGGCGAGAAGATAACGGGGATTTTATGCTCCCTTGGCTGCAGTGTGACTGTGAGCCGTGACGAGGCGGATATAATAGTGCTCAATACCTGCGCTGTGCGGGAAAATGCGGAGGTAAAGGTTTACGGGCATATCGGTGAGCTTAAAAGGTTGAAAAAAGAGAACCCGGGTTTGATAATAATCATATGCGGCTGCATGGCGGAGGAGGAAAAGACAACGGCAAAGCTGCGGCAGTCATATCCTTTTGTGGATATTCTTTTCGGCACTTCCGCTATGAGGGAGCTGCCGAGGCTGCTTTATGAGGTACTGACCGAGGGGGGATTCGTGAGCGATACGGACTGTAGGAGCGGCGAATGCTTTGAGGGGATAGCCCCTGTTCGGACAGATTGTTACAAGGCGGGGGTCTCGATAATGTACGGCTGCAATAATTTTTGCAGCTATTGCATTGTGCCGTATGTCAGAGGCAGGGAGAGAAGCCGTGAGCCGGAAAATATAATCGAAGAAATAAAGAGGCTTGCGGAGGGAGGCTGCAAGGAGATAATGCTGCTGGGGCAGAATGTGAACTCCTACGGCAGGGGGACGGCGGCGGGGATAGATTTTCCCGAGCTGCTGTATATGATAAACCGAATTGACGGGGATTTCCGCATTCGGTTCATGTCCCCCCACCCGAAGGACGCAGGGCGGGATTTTTTTAATGCTGCTGCGGAGTGTGAAAAGGTCTGCAAAAGCGTTCATCTGCCCTTGCAGTCGGGGAGCGACAGGATCTTAAAGGAAATGAACAGGGGTTACACGGCAGAGCGGTATATGGAGCTGGTGGATTATGCCCGCAGTGTTATGCCGGGGCTGTCGCTTACTACGGATATTATTGTGGGGTTTCCCAATGAGGACGAGGAGGATTTTTGCGGTACGCTGGAAATTATAAAGCGGGTGAAGTATGACAATATTTTCTCGTTCATTTACTCAAAACGCAGCGGCACAAGGGCGGCAGGAATGGAGGACAAGACCCCGGAGGGGGAAAAATCCGAACGTATGAAGCGTTTGCTTACCCTGCAAAGGCAGCTGGCGGAAGAGGGTTACAAACGGTTTGAGGGGAAAATTTTCCGTGTGCTTTTTGACGGTGAGTACAAGGGCTTTATCAGCGGCAAGAGCAATGAGTTTATTATAACGCTGGTAAAGGGAGAACGTTCGCTTATTGGCACTATGCATGATGTACTGGTGACTAAGACCCATAACTGGGCGGTGGAGGGGGAGATCGTCGGTTAATATTTGCCGTTCGGAGAGATTGGAGGCGTTACATATGGAAGAGCTGCTTGCTTATGCTTATCTGATTGCAGAGGGATTTGACGAGGATTTCGGAATGGTACTATCCGAAAATTTTGAAAATAGGCTGGATGAGCTTTTTATTGCAGACCCCGAAAACGTTCACCTTTTGGAGCTGGAAATGCTTGGGGGAAATATTAAGGAAATGGTTATTTACGTGCGTGAGCATATTGATTATTCTAAGCTTGATCGGGTCATATTCGGAAAGACGCTTATGGAGCTTCTTAAACCTGTTTACAGGTCAATTGACACAGGGCGGTTCGGCGGACGGATGTTTTCCCTTTGGGAGTGTATGGGGTGGCTTCAGGATGAAGAACCCTTTAAAAGTTTAGCTTATGCGGACGATTTTTTGCTGTGGGGGGACGATGACCGTTTCAGGGATGAGGCTCGGGCAAGAGAGGTCTATGAAAGGATGCTGTCCTTTTATGATGAAGAAAATTGATATGATCTGTTGGAGATGATGAAATGTTTCTGAGTACGGATTTTTTGGATAATGATGAGATAAAATTAGTGCTTGAAAGGACGGACGAGGGCGACCCCGAAAGGGACTGGGTACCTGCATATCATTTTGCCGTATGTGATAAAGAGGGCGTGAAAATGGGGGCTTGCGATCTGCGTATAGGGCATAACGATAAGCTTTATTACGGCGGGAATATAGGCTACAATATCGACGGGGAATACAGGGGGAATCATTATGCGGGAAAGGCTTGTCTGCTGCTGTTTGAGCTGGCAAGGCGGCATGATCTGGGGTATGTGATAATCACCTGCAATCCCGATAATATTGCTTCGAGAAAAACCTGCGAATATGCGGGCGGGGAGCTTCTGGAAACTGCGGTGCTGCCGGAGGGCAATGATATGCGTGAGGACGGGGAGTATGAAAAGTGTATATACAGGTTTGAATTATAAAGGGTGTATGGTTACAGAAATGCAGTTTTATGATGTGTGGTATGAATTTGATGAATGGGAAAAGGGCTTTGATGTGTATAATGAGTCTGCGGACGTGCATTTCTCCCTCAGTGACGGCAGCAGGTGGTGCGCTTCCTTTTACACATATGAAAAGCTGAGCAGCCTTTTCAAAAAAAATGCGGCTTCGGGGGAATGCCTTGAGGGCAGATATTTTTATGCGGATAAGCCTGTTTTTATTGAAAAATGGGACAAGGAGCTTATTTTGGCGGAAACGGTGTGTGCGATCTGTCGGAGGTTTTGTCGGAGGTTTTGTCGGAGGTTTTTACACGGGTCGATGAAAAATGAGCTGCATTGTGTGCTTGCGTTTATGCGTTATTCAAAGAAATGTTACATAAAGCTAATATATTAATTTTGTGTAAAATTTTGCATAGAGCTATTGACAAAAGTGGCATTTTGTGATAGAATATTATTGCGGGGGGAATTCAAGCGATAAGTTTGGGTGAATGCTGCCCGACTATCGCCTTTTTTATGATGTCGGGTTGGTGAACGGCGTTTTTGGGGGATGAGGGAAAATGTAAAGAGTTATTTGTGGATAAATAGTTAAATAAATGTTGCTGTAAAGTTATGCAAAGATGAAAATTGTAAAAAAACTTGCCGTGTGTTTCTAAAAATTCTTGCTTATTTTTATAAAATGTGATATAATAATTTTAAGCGTGGATTTTTTCACGAAAATTATTTTGGAAAGGCAGAATTTTTTATGAGCGTTATTGAAAAGGCAAGAGAACTGGGAATGGCTTTGCAGGAGGACGAGAGATATTCCCGTTACAGGGCGGCAAAGCTGGCTAACGACAAGGATGAGAGTCTGCAAAAGAATATTGCGGAATTTAACAGGACCAAAATGGAGCTGAATATTGAAATGGCTAAGGACGACAAGGACACCGACGCCATTACAAGGCTTAATTCAAAGCTTAATTCCATTTACAAGGAGGTCACGGAAAATCCCAATATGATCGCTTTTGAGGCGGCAAGCTCGGAGATAGACGACATTCTGGGCAGCATTAACTATATTGTTACCTGCGCCGCAAACGGGGGAGACCCTATGACCTGCCCGGATTCTCCGCCTGCTTCCGAGTGCAGCGGCAGCTGTGCGACTTGCGGCGGGTGCGGCTGATAATGAGTTTTTGGGGGCGGGAGGCAGGATATTTTGGCTATGCTTTTGTATGGTGTGCAGAATTTAAATTCTTGCCTCTTGCTTCTTGCTTCTTTGCAGGACTTGAAGCGAATGTCGGATTTTAGCTTTTATGCTCGGAATTTACAGAGTACAGACTAAGGAGAATCTAAATGGTGATTGATCGCAGCAGCCTTTCCCCGATGATGCAGCAGTATTTCGAGGTCAAGGACAAGTATAAGGATTATGTGGTGTTCTTCAGGCTGGGGGATTTTTATGAGATGTTTTTTGACGACGCTGTGAATGTTTCCCGCAGCCTGGAGCTTACTCTTACGGGCAGGGACTGCGGACAGGCGGAGCGTGCGCCTATGTGCGGCATTCCTTATCACAGCTCGGAAATGTATATCAAAAAGCTCATTGATATGGGCTACAAGGTGGCTGTGTGCGAGCAGACTGAGGACCCTAAAGCGGCTAAGGGACTTGTTAAGCGTGAGGTGGTAAGGATAATCACCCCGGGGACGCTGACGGAAAGCAGCTTTCTGGACGAGGAGAAGAACAACTACATAGGCGGCGTGGTTTTAAGGGAGAAGTGCGCTTCGGTGGCTTTTGCGGATATTTCCACGGGGGCGGCGGAGCTGAAAATTTACAAGAATAAGTCGGCGGCGGAGCTTTGCGATGTGCTGATAAACGAGCTTTCACGGTTTTCACCTGCGGAGCTGCTTATTAACGGCGAGGTGCGGGCAAGGGCGGATATGGCAAGTGTTATAGGCTTTGTGCGGGAGCGGCTGGGGATAAGGGAAACGGTTTTGCCCGATGAGATTTTTTCGCCGCTGCAGACACCTGTGCTGCTTAAGCAGTTTGGTAAAAGCAGCCTGCGGGAACTGGGGGTGGAGGAGAGCGACAGCGAGTCGGTGAACGTTTTATGCGGGTTATTCTATTATATCAGCGATACACAGCGGGCGGCTGTGGGCAGGTTTACGGAGCTTACTGTTTATTCGGACAAGCGGTTCATGGAGCTTGATCTGACGGCACGGCGGAATCTGGAGCTGACGGAGACTATGCGGAGCAAGGAAAAGCGGGGCAGTCTGCTGTGGGTGCTTGACCACACAAGGACATCTATGGGGAAGCGTTTGCTTAAATCTTATATTGAGCAGCCTTTGGTGAAGCCTGCTTCAATAATAAAGCGGCTGGACGCTGTGGAGGAACTTGTAAATTCTCCTGTGACTTTATCGGAGATAATAGAACGTCTGGACGGGGTTTACGATCTGGAGCGGCTTATGACGAGGGTCATGTACAAGACGGCCACGCCCCGTGACATAAAGGCGCTGGAGCGGACGGCGGAGAAAATGCCCGAGATAAAGTCGCTGCTCAGAGAGTGCAAAAGTGCGCTGCTTGCGGGACTGGACGGCTGCATTTCCGAGCTGGGGGAAATTTCGTCACTTTCCAAAAGGGCGCTCAAGGACGAGCTGCCTGCTCTTTTAAAGGACGGGAATATTATCAGAGAGGGCTTTAATGCCGAGCTTGACAGGCTGCGGAACATTATTGAAAACGGCACGGGGATAATCAAGGAAATAGAGCGGCGGGAGCGGGAGCGCACGGGGATAAAGAACCTTAAGATAGGCTTTAACAGGGTGTTCGGCTATTACATAGAGGTGACAAGATCGAATTACGGCGCTGTGCCTTCGGATTACATACGCAAGCAGACTCTTGCAAATGCGGAGCGGTTTATTACGGAGGAACTGAAGAAAACGGAGGAGGATATTTCGGGGGCAAGCGAAAAGGTTCAGGTTCTTGAGGCGGATATTTTTGCGGAGGTAAGGGATTTTATTGCGTCAAAGCTTAGCGAGGTGCAGCAGACGGCGAGGGCGGTGGCGGCGCTGGATGTGCTTTGCTCTTTTGCGGACGTTTCCATGAGGAACAGGTATGTGCGCCCGGATATTGCCATTGACGGGGTCATTGACATTAAGGGAGGCAGGCACCCTGTGGTGGAGATGGTGACAAGTGACCCGTATGTGCCCAATGACGCATATCTGGACACAGAGGGCTGTCGGATGGCAATAATCACCGGGCCTAACATGGCGGGAAAGTCCACTTATATGCGGCAGACGGCGCTTATTGTGCTTATGGCGCAGATCGGCTGCTTTGTGCCTGCGGACAGGGCGGCAATTTCCATTGCGGACAGGATATTTACGAGGGTGGGGGCTTCCGACGACCTTACTGCGGGGCAGTCCACTTTTATGGTGGAGATGAGCGAGGTGGCGGATATTTTAAAGCACGCCACAAAGCAGAGTCTGGTCATACTGGACGAGGTGGGCAGGGGGACTTCCACTTTTGACGGCATAAGCATTGCGACTGCGGTGGCGGAGCATATTGCGAATGCACGGAAGATAGGCTGCAAGACCATGTTTGCCACGCATTACCATGAGCTGATAGGGCTTGAGGGGAAGGTAGAGGGGGTCAAGAATTTCAGTGTGGCGGTGAAAAAGCATGGGGAGAGCATTAATTTCCTGCGGAAGATAGTGCCCGGGGGTGTGGACGACAGCTATGGAATTGAGGTGGCGAAGCTGGCGGGGCTGCCGAAATCCGTGGTGGACAGGGCAAGGGCTTTGCTTCGGGAAATGGAGGAGGAAAAGGGGCAGGTGCGTGCGCAGGCCGACAGTGAGCCGCAGGTTTCCTTTGATTCCATTGCTGAGGAGGAGGTTATTGCGAGGCTGCGAAAAACTAATCCCGATGAATATTCCCCCCGTGAGGCGCTGGCGCTGCTGGGTGAGCTGTGGGATAAGCTGCAGGAGGCAAGATGATAAGAGGCAGGAAGCAAGAAAGAAGGAGGTAATCCGGAATGTTTAGAATAGATGAATATATTGATAGGCTGATAATTGAGTTAAAAAATACCTTTGGCGAAAGACTGATCTATGTGGGATTGCAGGGCAGTTATCTTCGCAGGGAGGCGACAGAAAGCAGTGACATTGATATTATGGCTGTGATCGACGGGATCACGGTAAGTGATCTGAAAGCTTACAGGAATGCGCTTGTTTCGGTGGGGGATCATGACAGGTCCTGCGGCTTCATTTGCGGTAAGGACGATCTGGAAAAATGGAATCCGCTTGAAGCGTTTCATTTGCTGAATACGACTAAGGATTATTACGGTGAGCTTAAAAAGCTTGTGCCTGCGTATACTGCCGAAGATGAAAGAAACTATGTGAAGATAAGTCTGAATAATCTTTATCATGAAATTTGTCACCGCTATATTCATGCTGACAGGGAGAAAAATATTTGGGGGCTGCCTATAAGCTGCAAATCGGTGTTTTTTATTTTGCAGCATTTGCATTATCTGAGCAGCGGTGTTTTTGTAACCACAAAACGGGAATTGCTTGAATGTTTAAAGGGTGAGGATAAAGCCGTTCTGGAACTGAGTATTTCGCTGAGGGATAATCCGGATTATGATTTTGACGGCGCATTTGAACTGTTGTTTAACTGGTGTAGGAATGCGCTTGCAAGGATATGATCTGAGTGTATCCGATTTACGGAGGTTTACAATGAAAGGCATACTTAAAGGTATTGGATTTTTTCTGTTATATTTTATTTTGATGATGATATTTCAATCATTATCGTCGATCGGATTTATGGGTATAGCGGCGGCTAAGGGCTGCAGAGATGAACAGCAGATAGTGGACTTTGCAAATAAAAATCTTTTGGGTGTAACTGTTATTTCGGGAATACTGATCGTACTTGTATTCTTTTTGATATTCAAGCTCCGCAAATCGGACATAAATAAAGAATGGAAATTGCGAAAGGCCGATTTGAATTATTATCTGCTGTCGGTATGCGTCAGTTTTTCATATTCCCTTTTATTTGCCTTGTTAACTTATAATGCTTCTATTGAAAATTCTTTGATGATACACGATTCGGTCGGGTATTATTCCGGTATTTTTCCGGGGTTTGGAATTATAATGATGATCATAAATCTTATTGTAATTGCTCCTGTTTCGGAGGAGGTCGCACTTAGGGGAATTGTTTTTACACGAGTAGAAAAAACCGCAGATCCCGTTATTGCAATTATTGTTTCTTCGATTTTTTTCGGTTTAATGCATTTAATGGCAGGCGGAATAATTTTAGTTGCCGGTTCATTTATAATGGGGGCGGTGTTGGGTATTGTTTTTTACAAAACAAATTCGCTGCTTGCTTGTTTTATCGCTCATGCTGCCGCTAATTTGCCCGATTTTATTTTTTACGGTAATCCAGAATTGACGGGCGGCTTAACGGTTTTACTGGAAATAGTATCATGTGCGGTATTTATTTTAAGTTTTATTTTTCTTATAAGAAAAAAACCGGCAAATTCCGAATGAGTTAAGATGATAAGAGGTAAGTTGTGTTTCGCTGTTTGGTGATTTCAAAATGCGTTTGTCCGACAAAATCGGAATTTAGCGGAGAGTTTTTATGAAAAAGATTATAACAATTCAGCACCCACAATCCGAACAACACGTTAATCGTATGATTGGCTCGTGGGAAAATTGGGATTTGACCGAAATTGGCATTGTGCAGGCAAATAATATAGGAAAACACCTTGCCGCAGAAATCGGCGATGATAAATATGACATATATTCCTCGGACTTATTGAGAACCAAACATACAGCTGAAATCGTTTCAAGCTATTTAAATACAGCACCAATTTATGACAATCGAATAAGAGAGTTTTATTTAGGAGAGGCAGTCGGACAATCAAAGGAATGGGCAAAAAAGAATTTATTCTGCCCTGTGTGGACGGATACGATTGATTGGGCTGATACTGCGGACGGTCAAGTATTTAGCGGTGCAGAAACAAGGCGAGAAGTTTGGCATAGAGTTTCTCGGTTTTTAGATACGGTGATTGCTCAATCTTCCGATAATTTAATTATAGTTTCCCATAGCGGAACATTAAGCATATTATTTGCAATTTGGTTAGGCATAGATATAGAGTTGCTTGACAAATGCACATTTTGGGGTAAATCCGGTGGCGTTTCGTTTTTGAGTGAAGATAGCGATGGACATCGTATTATATCAAGATTGAGTGATATGTCTTATATCAGAGAATAAATTTTTATTTATCAATTTGTGGAAAAGGACAAAATTAATATTATTCAAATTTTAAGAGGATGTGAAAAAAATGCCGAAGGTACGTGTACTGGACAAGGAATTATCCGAGCTTATTGCTGCGGGAGAGGTGATAGAACGCCCCTCGTCCATTATAAAGGAACTGCTGGAAAACTCCATTGACAGCGGGGCTACTGCCATTACTGCGGAGATAAAGCAGGGGGGGATCTCCTATATCCGTGTGACGGATAACGGCTGCGGTATAAGCTATCCCGATGTGCCTACGGCATTTTTAAGGCATGCTACAAGCAAGCTTTCGGTAAGAGATGATCTGAACAGGATTCACACGCTGGGCTTCAGGGGAGAGGCGCTGGCTTCGGTCAGCGCAGTGGCAAGGTGCGAGATAATGACGAAGGTGCCCGAAGAAGAATTCGGCACGAGGTACAGGATAGAGGGCACGGAGGAAAAGCTTTACGAGAAAACGGGCTGCCCTGACGGGACTACCATAGTTATAAGGGACGTTTTCTACAATGTGCCCGCAAGGCTGAAGTTCCTTAAAAAGGACAAGTATGAGGGGAATGCCATTGCTTCTATTATTGGGAAAATAGCGGTTTCTCACCCGGAGATCTCCTTTACGTTTATAAGGGACAACCGCAGGGAGCTGTTTTCTCCGGGGGACGGGAGCTTGTATTCGAGCGTTTATTCGGTGTTCGGGCGGGAGTTTGCGGCTTCCATGATTCCTGTGGATTATTCGCTGGGGGGGATAAGGGTCAGCGGATTTGCGGTGAAGCCTTTGTTCGGCAAGAGGAACAGGGCTATGCAGCATTTCTTTGTGAACGGGCGGTATGTGAAGTCGTTTACCTGCATGGGGGCGCTGGAAGAGGCGTATCGGAACAATATTATGGAGGGGAAATTTCCTGCCTGTGTGCTGTTTATGGATATTCCGCCTGTGCTGGTGGATGTGAATGTGCACCCTGCCAAAATTGAGGTGCGGTTTTCCGATGACAAGTCGGTGTATGACGCTGTTTATTTTGCGGTGAAGAATGCGCTGCTTTGCGATGACCGGGCGGCGGAGATGAACCTTGCTCCCCGTAAAAAGACCGAGGCAGATTATGCGGTTTCGGAATTTAAAAATCCCGAGACTTTTGAACAGACAAGATTTTCCGACACGTCCGTTTCACGTTTTTCGGGAAGTGTTAAGGCGGTAAAGGCTGCGGAAAACGGGGGCGGGGATTTTCGGGATAATGTATATGGGAATGCTGCTCCGAATGAAGTGAATATGCAGAATGAAAAGGTTTCGGGAATTGAAAATGCGTTTCCGAATGAAAGGGTTTCGCAAGGTGAAGATGTTTTGCAAAGCAAAAGGAGGGGAAAAAATGAAGATGATATGCGGAACGGGGAAATTTTTCGTGGGGGGGTTAACAGAGAGAATGGACAGGAATTTTTGGGGAACGGTGCAGGGGGAGGCGGCGTTATAGATGAAAGCAAGGTGGAGGGATATTCCGAAAATGCTGCAAATACTGCAAATGCCGCAGGGTTGGCTCAAAAGTGGAGCGGGGTTTCGGACGGACGGGATAAGGACAGGGCGCAGTCATATGATGAGGACATTTCCGAGCATTTGCAGCAAAGCTATGACAGGCAGGGCGGTGAGGGGGATATTTCCGACCTGAAGCCTGTGCCGCAGGGGGAGTACAAGTATATTACAGAGGCGCAGACGGCGGTGCAGTCTGCGGAGGAAAAGGCGGAAGAGAAGAAAGAGACGGAATTTTTCCGGTATATCGGGGAGGCGTTCAAGAACTACATAATTGCCGAGACCGAGGACGGGGTGCTTATTGTGGACAAGCATGCGGCTCATGAGCGTATCCGTTTTGAGCGGCTGCGCACGGGCAGGGAGATGCTGACAGCGCAGATGCTGCTCCTGCCTGTGGAGCTGGCTCTGGATTACGGCGAATATGACGCACTGATGAAGAATCTGCGGGTGTGCGCCGACTGCGGGTTCGATATAAAGCCGCTGGCTGCTCCTAAGGTGCTTATAAGGGGCATTCCCTCCATGCTTGACACGAATGACGCAGAGGACATTGTTACGGAGCTGGCGGGGAATTTTGCTGCGCACAGGCATGACCCGCTGCCGGAAATCCTTGATGATATGTACCACACAATGGCGTGCAGGGGGGCGATAAAGGCTAATGACATAACCTCGGCGGACGAGCTTACGGATTTGCTGAGGCAGGTGCTTAGTGATGAGCGGGTGAGGTACTGCCCGCATGGGAGGCCTGTTATGTTCAAGCTTACTAAGAGAGAGCTGGAAAAGCAGTTTAAGAGGATAGTATAATAAAGGAGCGATAATATGTGAAATAAAGAATTTAAATTTGAAAAAGAGCCGACAAGTACGACAGCGAGTTTGAGGGCAAGCTTTCCGAAAAATTTTACCGTCTTTTAACGGATAATATTACTCTTTCCGACGGTTCAAGCGTTCTTGATGTAGGCTGCGGCACGGGAACAATTCTCAAGCGGCTTTCGGAAAAATGCAATATACACGGTTATGGAACAGACACCGAAGAAAAAATGATTGAACAGGCAGTATTAAAATGTCCCGATATGGATATACAGCTGTGTTCCTGTGCGGAAATGCCTTTCAATGACAAGAGTTTTGATATTATCGTTGCTTGTATGGCATATCATCGTTTTTCGGACAAGGATAAATTTGCGGCAGAGGCGGCAAGGTTGTTGAAAAGCGGAGGCAGACTGTATATTGCAGACCCTAAATTTCCTTATCTTGTCAGAAAAGCTATTAATACAGCTTTGTATATTCATAGAATTGAAGGAAAGTTTTTTACGGCAGATGAAATTTCGGATAATTTTGCTGATTTCGGTTTTAAAATGCTTGAATCTAAATCGGATTCTTTTGCTCAGGCGGTTGTTTTAGCCAAAACATAAATTTAAGGAAAAGCCGCCACACACATACTTTGAGAGGAGAATGTGCGATGAACAAAAGCACGGTCAGACGGGGTCTGTTGGTTGGAACGTCGGTTCTTAACTGGATATTTTCGGTGGGGTATGTAAGGGAGATTTATAATTTCATGGTTGAGGATAATTTTATAGAATATCCCGGGGAGATCATTGTTGACGGCTCGGATTTTACGCCGCTGGCAGACCTTGCGGTCACGGGTGTGAACGGAATGCTGACAGCTCTGACGGTTGGGGCGGATATGATTATTTCGGCGGTTTTTATTCTGATTTTCTCGGTTCTGCTGAGGGTATTGGCTGTCGGGAAAAATGATGAGGTCACGGGGGCGGAGGTGATATTTGCAAAGAGGTTTATTATTGTTTCTTCCGTTCTGGCGTTTTTGGCGGGGGTGCTGTTATCGGATATGAATCCTGCGGGGTATGTTCCGGCTTTATCCTGGCAGCAGCCGCTGTTTATGCTGCTGATATATTATCGGGCTTTGAAGAAAAAGCAAAATGATGTTAAGCGGGAGACGGCAGAGCAATAAATCGTACAAAGATATTCGCTCCCTTTTCGGAAACTTATGTGAGTGCTTTTTGCGTGCAGATTATACGGTAATGGAACACACATTATTTTGCAGACTTTAGCAGTCAAAAAAATTAAATCATTATTAATTATTAACTATTAATTAACTTTGGGGGTGTGCTGCATATGGAAAAATTTCCGGAAAAAATTCCGCTTCTGGTGGTCTGCGGGCCTACTGCTTCGGGGAAAACCGCTGTGGGTGTGAGACTTGCGGGAAAACTGAACGGAGAGGTCGTTTCGGCGGACTCAATGCAGATATATAAGGGATTGAGGATCTCAACGGCAAAGCCCACGGCGGAGGAAATGGGGGGAATTCCTCATCACATGATGGATTTTCTGGAGCCGTGGGAGGAATATTCGGTGGCGGATTATGTGCGGGGGGCAAAAAGGTGCATTGAGGATATCCGTGCACGGGGCAGACTGCCGATAGTTGTGGGGGGGACGGGGCTTTATATAAATTCTCTTATTGATAATATTTCCTTCGACCATATAGCCTCTGACAGCGGATTGCGGAAAAGGCTGGAGAGAGAGGCGGAGGAAAAGGGAGGGGGATATATGCACGGGCGGCTGCGGGAGATCGACCCTGCGGCGGCGGGTAAGATACATCCAAACAATGTGATACGGACCATAAGGGCCATTGAAATGGCTGTGATATCGGGGAAAAGCGGAGATGAGAACAGGCTGGAGAGCAGAAAAGAGCCGTCGCCTTACGAGCTGTGCATGATAGGGCTTACCTGTTTTGACAGGGCTGTGCTTTATGAGAGGATAAACAGGCGGGTGGACGGAATGGTAAGGGAGGGACTTATAGAAGAGGTGCGCAGGGTCAGGGAAAGCTGCACTCCTCACACGGCGTTCAATGCAATCGGCTACAAGGAGCTTATGCCTTTTTTTGACGGTAATTTGTCCTTGGAGGAGGCAATTGAGCAAATTAAACAGAATACAAGGCGCTACGCAAAAAGGCAATTGACATGGTTTCGTCGAGATGAACGAATTTCTTGGGTTGATACGGCTGAAAATGGTCAAATTGACGGAATTATCAGAAATTGCTTAAATATAGTAGCCAAATCCAAAATTATGTGATATAATGAATATGTATAATAAGATAGGGGAAGTCTGTATACACGTGAAAGAAGTTTACAAGCCCGAAAAAAATAAAAAGGAACGATCGGACGCTCCGTGAAATTCTTCGGAAAAACAAGAGAGAAATCCGCAATGAAAAAAACGGAAAATGGATGGAACGGTAAGTTTGAAAGTTATAGGGTATCCCCTAAGTTTTAAGGTATTTTTGGTGTAAAAAATTAAGTAAAGGAGCTCAAAAACATGAACAAAACGCTTAATCTTCAGGATGTATTTCTTAATCAGGCAAGAAAAGAGAAGGTACCCATTACCTGCATTCTTACGAACGGGTTTCAGTTCAAGGGCGTGGTAAAGGGATTTGACAGCTATGCTGTGATAATTGACGCTGAGGGAAAGCAGGAGCTGGTTTACAAGCACGCTATCTCCACGATAATCCCCGCAAAGCCCATTTCGATCCTTGACGCTGAGAACGGCGAAAGGTAAGAGCCATGGGAAACGCTTTGATGCGGTTTCTGCTGGCGCTTCTTGCGGTGGCGGTGCTGCTTATGCTCAGCAGCCAGATATACAATACGGTGAACGTTCAGTATGTCACGGAGCAGGCGGTCATTTATTCTTCGGCGGAAAAGGTCACATTCAGAGGCGTTTACATAAGGGACGAGTCTGTGATCAGAAAAAGCTACAGCGGCGTTCTGAGCTTTCCCATTGAGGACGGCAGCAAGGTGGGCAACGGGTCGGTGGTGGCGTACATTTACCGCTCGGAAAGCGATATTGAGACCAATCGCAAGATCAGCGATATGGAGGCGGAAATTGAGCTTTTGCGGGCTGCCCAGAACCCTGGCACGGTGCTGACGGCACGTCCCGAATTCATTTCGGGGCTTATTGCGGAAAAATATCAGACCATGTCGACCATTCTTTCAAAGAGGGATATTTCCGAATTAAAGGACTGCCGTGACGATCTGCTGACCCTTATGAGCATTTACCAGATCTCGGTGAATCAGGAGGACGGCTATGACGACAGGATCGAGGAGCTGACGGCTTCAATTGACAGTCTGAAAGCCACCCGGCAGGGATATATTTCCACGGTAACATCTCCCGATTCGGGCTACTTCGTAAGCTTTACGGACGGGTACGAAAACAAGCTGAACACGGCGGACAATTCTGCTGTTACGGTTGAGCTTATAAAAGAGGTCACCTCGGGAAAGAACCGGGGCAGCAGGAGCAAAAGCGAGATTGGCAAGCTTGTAAAGGGCTATGACTGGAAGATCGCAGGAATTATCGACAACTCCGAGAGCGTTTACAATTCCGGGGATGTGGTAAAGGTGAAATTCGCATCCACTCCCGACACGGTAACGGCGGTGATCGAGAGCCTTGAGCCGACGGACGACCCTGCGGAATGGGTGCTTATACTGCGGTGCGACGAGATGACCTTCGATCTTGTGCGCAAGCGGACGGAGAGGGTGGAAATGACCCTTAACCCTTTCGAGGGAATACGTGTTCCGAGAGAGGCGCTGCGGTTCAACAGCGAGAATGAAAAGGGCTGTTACGTGCTGTGGGGGCAGAGGGTGCTTTTCAAAAAGGTCGACCCTGTGTTTGAGGGTGATGATTACCTGCTTTCAAGGATAACCTCGGATGAGGCTTTTGTGTGCGTTCATGACGATATTATCATTGACGGCGTGGACACGGCAGCCTACAAGGCCAATTCCGAAGAGGTGGACAATGGCGCCGAGGAAGAGGACAAGATCCCCGTTTACTCTCAGACAGAGGCTACAAGAGGGGTTATTTCCGAGGATATAGTCAATCTGCCCGAGACCGAGGCGGTGATAACAACATCTACAGACGACCCGGAGGCTGTGCCTAAGTCGGGACGTTCGTAGGCGTCGGGATATTCGGTTCAAATATTGAGTGCAAGGAGGGCGGCTGCCATGGAGGCGGGATTTGCGGATATTGAGGAAAATATAAAGCGCATTCGGGAAAATGTGAATGAGGCTGCTTTAAAGAGCGGGAGAAGTCCCGGTGATATCCGTATAATGGCTGTTACAAAGACGGTTCCCTTTGAGCGGGTGAATTTTGCGGCGTCACGGGGGCTTACGCTGCTGGGTGAAAACCGTGTACAGGAATTTTTACAGAAAAAAGAGCATTATGTAAAAAATGCCCAGGTTCACTTTATAGGTCACTTGCAGAGCAACAAGATCAAATACATCATTGACAGCGTGGAAATGATAGAGTCGGTGGACTCGGTGAAGCTGGGAGAGGAAATTTCCCAAAAAGCCGTGAAGATCGGCAGGACTATGGACATTCTGTGCGAGGTGAATGTGGGGGGAGAGGAAAGCAAAAGCGGCTTTTCTCCCGAGGAAGTCACCGAGGCGGTAGGCAGGCTGGCAGAACTACCCGGGATAAGGGTGAGGGGTCTTATGACTATCCCGCCTCCTGCGGTTTGCGGCGGCAGCTTGTATTTTGAAAAAATGCAGCGGATTTTTGAGGATACTGCGGCAGGAAAAATTCCCGGGACGGATATTGACACCCTTTCCATGGGAATGAGCGCAGATTATGCGGAGGCTGTCCGTTTCGGCAGCACCCTTGTGAGGATCGGCTCAGGGCTGTTCGGAGCAAGGAATTATTCCGTATGATCCTCTGAAAGGACGGCATTTAAAATAAAAACAAACCAAAGGGCGGCACAGATCATATGATCGGCTGTCAAGAAAGAAAAAGTGAAAGGAAGAAGTATAAAATGGGATTCATGGATAGTATCAGAACAGCTTTAGGTTTTGAGGGTCCGGAGGACTATGGCTATGAAGATGAAAAGGATTTTCCTCCTGAGCCCGGTCCTGACAGTGAATACGGAGGAAGAATGATGCAGGCTCAGGGTGCGCAGAGCGGGGATCCGAAGCTTAACATTTCCGTTACAGCTCAGCTGCAGGTAATTCTTGTCCGTCCCGAAAAATTTGCGGATACTAAGGACATTGCCAATCACCTTAACAACAAAAAGACGGTGGTGCTGAACTTAGAGGCCACTACTCCCGACATTACACGGAGGATCATTGACTTTCTGGGCGGTGTTGCCTATGCCAACGGCGGCAGCATAAAGCCCATTGCCAACAACACCTTTATTATTACGCCTTACAACGTGGGCTTTCAGGGAGCTGAGCTTTCCAGCCAGCTTGAGAGCAACGGCGTGCTGCTTTAATGAAGTCGAAGGCTTCCTTCCTGGCGGCTTGCGGGTCGGAGGGTGAGGACAAGCTGCTTATTGCCCATATTGATGATATGATAAGGGCGGTCGAAAGGAGCTTTGCGCCGAAGTTCAGCGGGTTTCTTGCCGCCGGAGAGGCGGCGCTGGCGGGACGGTTTCTGGAATATATGGGTCTGCGTGCAGGGGAGGATTATCTGTTCTGGGGCGGCTTTGAGGGCGCTGAGAGGGTCATTTTGGGAATATTTCCCGGAATATTCCCGGAGGACTTTGCGGATGAGTCGGAGAGGCGGCAGCAGTTCCCGCTGCGCATTGTGAAATTCGGCGGGAGAATGGCGGGTATGCTTTCTCACAGGGATTACCTGGGGGCGGTCATGTCCCTTGGAATCGAGCGCAGCCTTACGGGGGATATTATCTGCGGGGAGGAGTGCGCTTATGCGGTGCTTTCCCCTGCGGCGGCGGAGCTTGCGGTAAGCGGCATTACGAAGATAGGCAGGGTAGGGGTGAAGTGTGCCTATTCGTCCCCTTCGGATAAGATAGAGAGAAATGACAGCTTTAAGGAAATAAGCTGCACGGTGCCGTCAATGCGGCTGGACTGCATTGTTTCCGAGGCGGCGGGAGTTTCAAGAAGCAAGGCGGCGGGGCTTATACGTTCGGGTGCGGTTTCGGTAAATCATCGGGCTACGGAAAGCGTATCCGAAAACGTGAATGAGGGGGACGTTCTGTCGGTTCGGGGCTGCGGGAGGTTTATTCTCGCCGAAACGGGCGGCAGGACTAAAAAGGACAGGCTGAAGGTCGTTATAAAGAAATATTTGTAAGACGGCGCTTTCAGGCGAAAAAATGATCTGCCGTTATACTGATTTGCGGCGGTCCGGCTTTTATGAAAGGCATTTCCCGGATTTTTAAGTTGACGGTAAAAATATAAGGAGAGGATCAGAACTATGATAACCGCAAATGATATTAATATGAAAAGATTTGAACAGGCAAGACCCGGATATAAGACCGAGGAGGTCGACGAGCTGTTAAAGCAGGTCGCAGACCAGCTTACGGTAATGGAAAAGGAACGGGACGACTCGGAAAAGAAGATCGAGGTGCTTGTTGAAAGCGTGCGCCGCTACAAGGCGGACGAGGAGGCGCTCAAGGACGCTATGATCGGCGCTCAGAAGCAAGGCAGGGCGGTAATTGCCGAGGCAAAGGAAAGGGCGGAGCAGATAATTGCGGAGGCTCAGAACAAGGCGGAGCAGATAATTTCCGCTGCCAACACAAAGGCGGAGGAGATCGCAGGCTCGGCTTCGGTGCGTGCACGCAGGGAGCAGGAGCATTTAGAGCGTATGCAGACGGCGGTAAAGGAGTTCAAGTCCGATCTGCTGGCTATGTATAAATCTCATCTGGAGCTGATAACGGCTCTTCCCGAGGATGATGATGAGGATGAGCCCGAGCAGCCTGCTGAGCAGGAGCAGCCGCTGCAGACACAGCAATTGCAGCCCGAGCAGCCGTCAATGGGGGATACCATTGTTATGGATTCCTTTGAGGATACAAGGATAATCGAACCGTCCGTCTGATAAGGCTGCTTACAGAGGACGTGCCGGTGGGGCAAAAATATATTCATATTCAAAGGTGGTAAACAAAAATGTCACAGGATTTTAACGCAACTATCAATCTGCCAAAGACCGACTTTTCCATGAGGGGAAATCTCCCTGCAAAGGAGCCGGGAATGTTGGAGGACTGGAAAAAGAAAAAGCTTTACTTTAAAATGATAGAGAAGAACGAGGGCAAGCCCCGTTATGTTCTTCATGACGGTCCTCCGTATGCAAACGGGGCTATTCATCTGGGCACTGTTCTGAACAAGGTGCTAAAGGACATTATTGTAAAGCAGAAGAATATGAGCGGTTACTGCTCTCCCTATATTCCCGGGTGGGACACTCATGGGCTGCCCATTGAGCTGAAAGTTTTGAAGCAGATGGGTGCGGAAAACGGCGCTGTGCCTGCTCCCGAGCTTCGCAAGGAGTGCAGGAAATATGCCATGAGCCAGGTGCAGACCCAGATGGAGCAGTTTCAGAGGCTGGGCGTATTGGGGGATTTTGACGATCCTTATCTTACTTTGAAGCCCGAATTTGAGGCACGTCAAGTTGAGATATTCGGGGAGATGTACCGTAAGGATTTCATTTACAAGGGCTTAAAGCCCGTGTACTGGTGCCCCGACTGCCAGACGGCTTTGGCGGAGGCGGAGATAGAATATGCCAACGACCCCTGCCATTCCATTTACGTTAAATTCAAGGTGACCGACGACAAGGGACTTTTCACGGGAATGGGGCTTGATCTGGACAAGACCTATTTTGTGATCTGGACGACCACTACATGGACGCTGCCCGGAAACCTGGCTATTTGCGTGGGTCCCGAATATGAATATACCGTTGTTAAGGCAAACGGCGAGAACTATATAATGGCGGCACAGCTTGCAGGGGTTGCCATGAGCGCAAAGGGTGTGGAGGATTACACCACTGAAGGCTCGTTCAAGGGTAAGGAGCTGGAATATATCAAAACCGCTCACCCCTTTATGAACAGGGAGTCACCGGTTATAGTGGGCGACCATGTAACTCTTGAAAGCGGTACGGGCTGCGTTCATACTGCTCCGGGCTTCGGTGTGGAGGACTTTGAGGTGTGCAAGAAATATCCCGAGGTGGGGATAACCGTGCCTGTTGACTCAAAGGGCATTCTTACAGAGGAATCGGGAAAGTATAAGGGACTGGATACAAATGCCGCTAACAAGGCTATTGCTGCCGATCTGGAGGCAAGCGGTGCGCTGTTTGCACTGGAAAAGATTGTCCACCAGTACCCTCACTGCTGGAGATGTAAAAATCCTGTGCTGTTCAGAGCCACGGAGCAGTGGTTCTGCTCGGTCAAGGGCTTTAAGGATGATGCTTTGGCGGCTATTGACAGCGTTAAGTGGATCCCCGAATGGGGCAGGGATAGGATAAGGGGCATGGTAAGCGACCGCAGCGACTGGTGCATTTCCCGCCAGCGCACCTGGGGCGTGCCTATTCCCGTGGTTTACTGTGCAGACTGCGGCAAGCCTGTGGTTACGGAGGAATCTGTCAAGGCTATATCGGAGCTTTTCAGAAACGAAGGCTCGGACGCCTGGTATATAAAAGAGGCGGAGGAGTTTATCCCGTCCTCGGTTAAGTGCGAATGCGGCTGCTCGAAATTTATTAAGGAAAAGGATATTTTCGATGTGTGGTTCGACAGCGGTGTTACTCACACGGCGGTTATGAAAGAGCGTGGCTTTGACCTGCCTGTCGACCTTTATCTTGAAGGTGCTGACCAGTACAGAGGCTGGTTCCAGTCATCATTGCTCACAAGCGCTGCAACGGGCGGCGGTGCGCCTTACAAGGCGGTATGCACTCATGGCTGGGTAGTTGACGGCGAGGGCAGGACCATGCACAAGTCCTTGGGCAACGGCGTTGACCCTGCAGATGTGATAAAGGAGAGCGGCGCTGATATTCTGCGGCTTTGGGTAGCGTCCTCGGACTATCATTCGGACGTGCGCCATTCAAAGGAAATTATGCGGCAGCTGGCGGACACTTACAAGAAGATCCGAAACACCGCAAGATATATTCTGGGCAACCTTTCGGGTAGGGACGGCTTTGACCCCGACAGGGACAGTGTTGCGGTAAGCGATATGCAGGAGATCGACAAATGGGCGCTGACCCGTCTTAACGCTCTTATTGACAAGGCGGCTGCGGCTTATGAGGCGTTTGATTTCCATGTGGCTGTTCACAGCGTTCACAATTTCTGCGTTACGGATATGTCCAATTTCTATCTGGATATTATAAAGGACAGGCTTTACTGCTCGGGGGATAAGTCTCCCGAAAGGCGGAGCGCACAGACGGCTATGTACCTTATTTTACAGGGCATTTCAAGGATAATCGCCCCTGTGCTGTCGTTCACGGCAGAGGAGATATGGCAGTTTATGCCCCATGGCGGCAGCGACGACAGGGAGAGTATTTTCCTGAATTCTTTCCCGGAGAAGATAGATGTACCATTTGACAAGGGGCTTGCGGATAAGTGGGAAATGATCTATAATGTCCGTCAGTCGGTGACAAAGGCGCTGGAGCAGAAGAGAGCGGAGAAATTTATCGGCGCTTCCCTGGAGGCAAAGGTTACGCTTCATGCAAGCGACAAGGAGCTTTTTGATAAGCTGACTGCGGCTCAGAATGACCTTGCGGCGGCATTTATCGTGTCTGCGGTGGAGGTTAAGAACGACAGCGAGGGCGCTGTAAGCTGCGAGGGCACGGGCTATGAGGGCGTTCTCACATTTACGGTGGAAAAGGCTCCCGGAAGCAAGTGCGAGCGGTGCTGGTGCTACTCGGAATATGTGGGCACGAGCGGCGTTTATCCCACACTCTGCCAGCGCTGCGCTGTGCAAGTGGAGCTGTTTGAAAAGGCGGATAAGGCGTGACTATTCTATTTTGGATATTAACAGTGATTTTAGCGGCGGCAGACCAGTTCACCAAGGGGATAGCCGAAAGGTATATCCCCGAGGGGGGCAGGGTCTGCCTGCTTGAAATGGGGGAGAGGGATATCCTCTCCTTTTCCCTGCACCGGAACACAGGGGCGGCGTTCTCCAGCTTTTCGGGGAAAACTGCCGCTCTTTCGGCGGTGACGGCGGTTGCCATGGCGGGGCTGCTGATTTTTTTTCACAGGATAAAACGCAAGCACCCGCTTATGACGGTGTCCTTTGCCATGGTGGTGGGGGGCGGTATCGGCAACCTTATTGACAGGGTCGGGCAGGGGTATGTTACCGATTTTATTCATCTTTTCCCCTTTAATTTCATCTTTAATTTTGCGGATATATGCGTGGTTATCGGCGGCATTTTACTGGTGATATACTATCTTTTTATTGATGAAAAATTTCAGGGGGCAAGCGGCGGGGACAAAGGCGACGGAAATGATTCGGAGGATAAATCCGAAAATCGGAATGATGCCCGCAATTGACTTATTTTCAGACGAGTTCATAATATATTCACATTCTGTGTAATGGAAGGCGGCTGTCCGAGTGGATGATTATATTATAATTACCGTGACTGATGAGACCGCAGGGCAGCGGCTGGACAAGCTTTTATCCGATCACTGCACCGCAGACGGTGATATTTCCCTGAGCCGTGCAAGGGCGGCAAAGCTTATAGATGAGGGCTTTGTGACGGTAAATGAAAAGACGGTCATGAAAAGCTGCAAAACAAAAGCAGGGGACATAATAACGGCTGTTATTCCCCCTCCCAGTGAGCTGACGGTGGAGGCGGAGAATATTCCTCTGGAGATTTTTTATGAGGACGAGAGTCTGCTTATTGTCAACAAGCCCAAGGGAATGGTTGTTCACCCTGCGGCCGGGAATTATTCCGGCACGCTGGTGAATGCTCTTTTGTACCACTGCAAGGGGCGGCTTTCCTCCATTAACGGGGTGATACGCCCGGGGATAGTTCACCGTATTGACAAGCTGACAAGCGGTTTATTGATAGTTGCCAAGACGGACGAGGCGCACAAGGGGCTTTCCGAACAGATAAAGGCTCACAGCTTTACAAGGGAATACCGTGCGGTTGTCTGCGGGCGGTTCAAGGAGACCGAAGGAACGGTGGACGCTCCTATAGGCAGACACCCGACCGAGCGTAAGAAAATGACTGTGACGAATGTTCATTCCCGAAATGCCGTTACCCATTACAGTGTGATCGAGGAAATGAAAAATCACAGCCTGCTTGCCCTGCGGCTGGAAACGGGGCGCACTCATCAGATACGTGTTCATATGGCGCACATCGGTCACCCTGTTCTGGGGGACGAGGTTTACGGCAAGCCCTTCGGGGGACTGGAGGGGCAGTGTCTGCACGCTGCTAAGATAGGGTTTGTTCACCCGGTCACGTTTGAGTATATGGAGTTTGAAAGCGAGCTGCCCCAGTATTTTGTGAATGCGCTGGAAAAGGTGAGGCGACAGAGTTAAGGAAGAAATTTGTGTGGTATGTGTGCAAGTCGGAATATGTGAGGAGTTTTTTATATGAGTTCTTTGCTTCATTCAACAAGAAATACACGGGCGCTGCCTACGGGGACAATGAAATATATCAGAAGCGATTTTCCCGAAAATATTGACGATGAGGAGATCGGGTGGCTGCTTGATAATAATATAACAACGATCGTTGATCTGCGTTCGGATAAGGAAATTGCCGCAAAGCCCTGCTCTTTTAATGAAAGGGACGGGTTTACATATTTTCATCTTCCGGTTACGGGCGGCGGCGATACTCCAAAGTCAATTGAACATTTGCATATGATATATGAACAGATGCTGGACGGGCAAATGGAAAGGATAATTGACGTTATCATGAATGCGGTCACGAATGTGATGTATTTTTGCACGGCGGGAAAGGACCGCACAGGCGTGGTATCGGCGGTCATTATGAAGCGGCTGGGCTTTGATGATGAGGCGATCATCAGGGATTATATGAAATCTAAGGAAAATCTTATGGATATGCTGACGGAATATGTGAAAGTTCACCCGGAGGTGGACATTGAAATAATTATTCCGCATAGAGATAATATAGGGCAATTGCTTAAAAAGCTTTAGTTTTTTCGCTGCTGCAAATAATTATACAGGTGCAACAAAATGATAAATGATTATTTTTCTTTCGGATATGGACGGCACGCTGCTGACCCATGACAAGCGGCTTTCCTGCAAATTTATGTAAAAAAGAGGTAAGGTTATGATAGATATTTTTAAGGGACGTCATTTTACCGACGGTGCAAAGCTTGCAAAATTTCAGCCGCATCCTTTGCTTCAAATAGTTATTTTCGGCGCTTTGCTGCTCATTTTTTTAATTGCTCAGACAATAGTTCAGATACCTTTTTCCGCAGTTATGCTGGCAGCCGGGGCTTCCGATGAATGGTATAATGCTATTTCGCTGTTTTCCACCTGTGTTCCGGCAGGTCTGGCGATAGTATACTGCACGAAAATCGAAAAACGAAGCATAGAGAGCATGGGAATCAAAAGGGTTGATTTTGTTAAAAACTACCTTTTCGGAATGACAGCGGGCTTCGGGGCTTTTTCTTTGTCACTGCTGATTTGTGTTATTGCGGGAGCGTCGGAATTTTCGGGAACGAACTTTAACGGGAACATTCCATACATTATCGTAATGTTTTTTGGCTGGGCGGTCCAGGGAGCAGAGGAAGAAATACTTTGCAGAGGGTGGCTTATGCCGAGCCTTTCTCAAAGACTGCCCTTATGGGCGGCTGTTATTGGAAATGCGGCTGTGTTTTCCTTGCTTCATCTTTTTAACGACGGTTTTTCGATTATTGCTTTTTTGAATATTCTTTTTGTGGGCATTGCTTTTTCGCTTATCGCCGTAAAAACTGACAGCATTATCGCATGCTGCGCCTTTCATTCGGTGTGGAATGCGGTGCAGGGAAATTTCTACGGACTTCCCGTAAGCGGCGGCGTTTTGGATAAGTCGGTTTTCATATTTACTCTGTCGGAGAGCAAGGACATTTTTACAGGGGGTGTATTCGGCATAGAGGGCGGCATAGGTGTAACGGTTGTTATTGTGTCAATAATAGCTGTTTGTCTTTTACTTCCCGAAAAAAATAAAGAGGAGGATCACAATGATTAAGGATATTTCAAAAATAATTTTTCTTTCGGATATGGACGGCACTTTGCTGACCCATGACAAGCGGCTTTCCGAAAAGGACGCCGAGGCGATAGTCCGCTTTCGCAAGGCGGGGGGAACGTTTACCGTTGCTACGGGGCGGGTAATACAGGCAACAAGGCATTATTTTGACCCTATCGGGCTGGACAGCCCTGTTATTCTCTGCAATGGCGGCATGATCTACGACTGCGGCAAGAATAAGACTGCATGGTCGAAATATCTGCCCGACAAGGCGGCTAAGAATATGGTCAAGGAGATCATAAAAAATTTCCCCCAGGCCTGCGCCGAGATCTGCACTCCGAATGCTATCTATGATTACAACATTAACGATTACGAGCGTCACCACTGGAAAATAGGCGGGTTTACGGCGAAGATCGTGAATATTCTTAATGATGTTCCCGTGGGGGAGTGGTGCAAGATTCTCTTTGCCATGCCCGAGGAAATTGTGGAGAATTTTGCGAAGTTTTGCAGCGGACTGCCCGAGGCGAAAAATGTCGAGTTTATCACGTCCTCGAAAAATTATCATGAAATGCTGCCAAAGGGCTGCACCAAGGGTGACGCACTGCTGAAGCTGAAGGAACTTTACGGGAAGAAGGACACTGTGACCGTTGCCATGGGGGATTACAATAACGATATAACTATGTTGAAAAATGCCGATTTTGCCGCCTGTCCCGCAAATGCGCTGGACGAGGTTCAGGATATTTGCGATTATATCTGCATGGAGGACTGCGACAACGGCGCTGTGGCTGAGGTTATCGACTACATTATGGGAGGAATATAAAATTATGACCGAACAGGAAAAAATGCTGGCGGGGAAGATATACGACCCAAGTGATGAAGCTCTGGCTGCACTCCGCACCAAAGCGCACAGACTTTGCACTCTCTATAACGGCACTTTTGATGATGAAGAGGAAAAAAGGGCGGGAATTTTAAAGGAGCTTTTCCCGAATTCGGGAAAGGTGTTTGCCATGCAGGGGCCTATTTACATTGATTACGGCGTATTTACAAGTATTGGCGAGGGCGTTTTTGCAAACTTTAATTTTACCGTTCTGGACACCTGTCCCGTAAATATCGGCGATGATGTTTTCTTCGGGCCTAATTGCAGCGTGGTAACTCCTGTGCATCCGTTTAAATATGCGGAGCGCAAGTTCAAATTCAAGCCCGACGGTACGGTCTATGACGACGAGTACGGCAGACCTGTTACCATAGAAAAGGGTGTGTGGCTGGCAAGCAATGTTACCGTATGCGGCGGCATTACAATAGGGGAGGGGGCTGTTATAGGTGCGGGCAGCGTTGTTACAAGAGATATTCCACCGTATACCTTTGCAGCGGGAAATCCGTGCCGTGTAATCAGAGAGATAACCGACAAGGACGGACTGGAATTTCACCCGGAGCTTTTTTGATAGGTAAGTTTTGAATGGCGTTGTGTTTATTGGAGGACGAAAATGGTTTTGTATCATTATTATGACAAGTCGGGAGCGCTCTTTCGGAATTTATCGGAGCTTCCTATAGATGAGGCAAAAGCCGTTCTTGAAAAGATAAAGTCCGAGAAGCCCGATTCCCAAAGCGCGCAAAGGAATGATAAATACCCGCAGTACAGACGTAACTGCGAGGAAATTGTACGCAGGGAATTTACCAAAAAGGGCGGGAAAATTCTCCGCACGCCGCCTCATTATATGGTGGTGAGGCACAGCCCATGGCTGTCCGCATGGTTTGAAAACTGCGGCATTGTGAAAATCTCCGCAGATGAATTTGACACGGATACACTTTCGTTTACATACGGCGATTCAATGCCAACTTTCAGCGAGGCTGTGAACGACGGAAAGGAATACCGTCACAAGGTCTACACCTATGATGAGATACCGAAAATCATTGAAAAATACGGCTTGCCCCAGGACTGGAATGACGACGGAAAATTCGGTCCGGAAAGGTATATAGAAGTTCAGGTATGGAGCGACGGACCTGTGAGCAGATACAAAAAGGAGAAAATATGCCCTGTGGAATTATGATATGCGGCGCTAACGGCAGCGGAAAAACTACACTGGGTCAGGCGCTGGCGGCTTCTCTCGGTTTTTGTCATATGGATATTGAGGATTATTATTTTCTGCCCTCGGATATACCCTATTCACTCCACCGCAGCCGTGAGGAATGCGCTGAGTTAATGCTCTGTGATATTTACAAATTCGGGGATTTTATCATTACTGCCGTAAGTCCCGGTTTTGGCGGCGAAATAAATTCTCTTTGCAAAATGGCGGTGTATCTTTATGCGCCGAAAGAAGTGCGGCTGGAGCGAATAAAAAAGCGTTCTCTTGAAAAATTCGGAGAACGTGCCGCACAGGGCGGCGATCTTTTTGAAACGGAAAATAATTTTCTGCGTTTTTCGGCAAACCGCTCGGTGGAGGATATTGAAAAAAGGTTTGAAGTTCTGACCTGTCCGAAAATTTATGCAGAAGGGGAAAGGGATATTTCGGAAAATGTGAAGATCATTTCGGAGGAATGGAAAAGGATATGCCAAAGCTGATAATCATAAGGGGCAATTCCGGCAGCGGGAAAAGCTCCGTTTCAAGGGAACTGCAAAAGAAATTCGGCGCCGGGATACCCGGCACGGATACAATGCTTATTTCGCAGGATATGGTAAGGCGGGAAATCCTGAACACAAAAGACGGTGCAGATACCAAGGCACTGCCGCTGCTGACCTGTCTGCTGAAATACGGCAGGCATAATTCGGAAATAACTATTCTTGAGGGCATTATGAAATCGGAATGGTATCAGCCGCTTTTTCGGACTGCTTTGGAGGAATTCGGAGAAAATATCTTTGCATATTACTATGACATTCCCTTTGAGGAAACATTGCTGAGGCATGAGACCAGGTCAAAAAAGGCTTCCTTCGGCGAAGAGGCTATGCGCAGGTGGTGGAATGAAAAGGACTTTATCGGAATAATTCCCGAGAAAATTTTTACTGAGAAAATAAGCCTTTCCGAGGCGGTGGAAACCATTTTTGGAGATGTCTCGGAAAATAAATGAAAAGGGGAATATGAAAAATGCCCGGAAAGCTTTATGTGGTGGGAACTCCTATCGGAAATTTAGAGGATACGACCTACAGGGCGGTGCGTATACTTTCGGAAGTGGATTTTATCTGCGCCGAGGACACAAGGGTGACCTTGAAGCTGCTCAATCATTTTGAGATTAAAAAGCCGCTGGTAAGCTATCATGAGCATTCCCAGAGCAGCGTGTGCGAAAGCATTATCGAGCGTATTGCGGCTGGGGAGACCTGCGCTGTGGTCACAGACGCAGGTATGCCCTGCATTTCCGACCCGGGAGAGGATTTGGTTAGGATTTGCCGTGACCGTGGCCTGACCGTAGAGGCTATTCCGGGGCCTACGGCGGTGGCAACGGCGGCGGCGGTATGCGGATTTCCGGCGGCACGGTTCACCTTTGAGGGGTTTCTCTCGGTTGCAAAAAAGCAGCGGTATGAACATCTCACAAGTCTTGCAAAGGACAGCCACACTATGATATTTTACGAAGCTCCCCATAAGCTGACGGCGACCCTTGCGGATATGCTGAAGATTTTCGGGGACAGGCGGATATCTCTTTGCAGGGAGCTTACCAAAATTCATGAGGAGGTAATCCGCACCACTCTTTCGGAGGCGCTGAAATACTATGAGACGAGCAGTCCACGAGGGGAATATGTGCTTGTGGTGGAGGGGGCGAAGGAGGAAATTTCCGAATATACGCTTGACGATGCCGTGAAGCTTGCAAAAAGACTTATTGACGAGGGAGCTAAAATGACGGATGCCTGCAAAGAGGCTGCACAGGTCACGGGCTTTAAGAAAAACGATATTTACAGGCAGCTGATGTGATCCGACAAAATTCGTTTAAAGAGAAAACGGCAAATCACGGGAATTTAAAATGCAAATATTTTATGAACTTTTTTGAAAAATATTCCTTAACATCTTGCAAAATCAAAATAAGTGTGATATAATTTAAAAATAGGAAAACCGTAAATGCGTGCCCGATATGTGACGGCATGTGTACCGGTACACAAGTGCACTCAAAATTTTTTAGGAGGTTATAGCAATGGCGCTCAAAAACTCTTATCTCATCAATCTTATTGAAAATGTTAAAAAACGCAATCAGGGTGAGCCCGAATTTATCCAGGCGGTAACAGAGGTTATCGAGACCCTGGAGCCTGTTATCGAAAAGAGACCCGACCTTATTGAGGCGGGCGTTCTCGACAGACTGGTAGAGCCCGAGAGACAGATCATCTTCCGTGTTCCCTGGGTTGACGACAACGGCAAGGTTCAGGTAAACAGAGGCTTCAGAGTACAGTTCAACTCCGCTATCGGTCCTTACAAGGGCGGTATCAGACTGCACCCCTCCGTATATATCGGCATTATCAAGTTCCTCGGCTTTGAGCAGGTGTTCAAGAACAGCCTTACCACCCTCCCCATGGGCGGCGGCAAGGGCGGCTCGGACTTTGACCCCAAGGGCAAGAGCGACGGAGAGGTTATGCGCTTCTGCCAGAGCTTTATGACTGAGCTTTCAAAGCACATCGGCGCTGACACCGACGTTCCCGCAGGCGACATCGGAACAGGCGCAAGAGAGATCGGCTTTATGTTCGGTCAGTACAAGAGACTCAGAAACGAGTTCACAGGCGTGCTTACCGGTAAGGGTCTTACCTACGGCGGTTCTCTTGCAAGAACTGAGGCTACAGGCTACGGTCTTTGCTACTTCACCAAGGAAATGCTTGCTGCAAACGGCAAGTCCTTTGACGGCAAGACTGTTGTAATCTCCGGTTCGGGCAACGTTGCTATCTACGCTACCGAAAAGGCTACCGAAATGGGTGCAAAGGTCGTTGCACTTTCCGACTCCAACGGTTATGTTTACGATCCCGACGGAATCGATCTTGCATGCGTAAAGCAGCTTAAAGAGGTTGAGAGAAAGAGAATCAAGGAGTATGTTGCTACTCATCCCAATGCTACCTACACCGAGGGCTGCAAGGGTATCTGGACTATCAAGTGCGATATTGCTCTTCCCTGCGCTACCCAGAACGAGATCGACGGCGAGAGCGCTCAGATTCTCGTAAACAACGGCTGCTGGTGCGTATCCGAGGGCGCTAATATGCCCTCCACTCCCGAGGCTATCAACACTTATCTTGCAAACGGCGTTCTCTACGGTCCTGCAAAGGCTGCTAACGCAGGCGGCGTTGCAACTTCGGGTCTTGAGATGAGCCAGAACAGCGAGAGACTTTCCTGGACATTCGAGGAAGTTGACGAGAAGCTCAAGGGCATTATGACTTCCATCTTCCAGGCTTGCGACAGTGCGGCTAAGGAATACGGCATGGAAGGCAACTACATGGCAGGCGCAAATATTGCGGGCTTCTTAAAGGTTGCTGAGGCTATGAAGGCTCAGGGCTGTGTTTGATAAATTTTCAGATCTCTGACAGGTAATGTAATGTCTCCCTGTCTTATGGCGGCTGCGAAATATACAAGTTTTTACAAATATCGTTAAAAGACAAATACAGCAGATATTAAAGCAGGCTCATGTTATTGACAAGAGCCTGCTGTTTTTATACATTTCAGGTAAAATGCCGGTCTAAAGCAAACTACTTTTTGTAACATAGCGAAACTTTTTGAAAACTGCGAATTTAAGCCATTTAGAGTCATAAAAGCCATTTTGTTTATGGCCAATAATTTGTAACTTATTGTAACTTTGTTGACCAAAAGTTGTCCAAAAATAAGAATAAGATAAACGAATATATCGTGTAATATGGAGCTGACTGTTTTGATTAGCGGTCAGCTTTTTTATTGGCTGATATACTCAAACAAATAATATTTCCAACTTATATAATAGTAGAAAATCATTTTCTCAGAAACGGCAGCAGGGCTGCCGTCGGGTTATTTTTAAACGTATCCTACAGGATAACGTCAATACATTTACGAGGAGATGATGGCCTATAAAGAATACAGTAACATAGTCTTTGGCGGACGCATGGCGCCCGCCAGGTGGTTTTAAAATGGTATAAACACCGTTTTAAATTATTGTAAAGGAGCTGATCACGATGAGATCATATGAAGGGAGGTGCTGTCCATATTAGCAGTTTTTCTACCCACATATCACAATAACCAACAGGAGGATAATCAAACATGAAGATTACAGACGTTAAAATCCGCAGAACCTTTGTGAACAGCAGTCTCAAAGCAATTGTTTCCATAACGATTGACAATTGTTTCGCAGTACATGATATCAAAATCATTCAGGGCAATGGCAGACTTTTCGCTACAATGCCTAGCAGAAAAGACGACGATGTCTACCGTGACATTGTTCACCCCATTACCGCCACAGCAAGACAGTGGCTTGAGGATATTATCCTCACAGCGTACATGTCACACATCCACATCATGGAAAACGGAGGTGAGATAAATGGGTATTGATTGGGAAAGCATTCTCGGCTGTGATGAAGATAATATCGCAAACGAATACGAGAAACTTGTAAACAATACAGGTTAGCAGGCTTCTGACTGTGACGATGACGAGTCAGTGCTGAAAGGTGGTGAATCCCATGTAAAAAAGTAAAGAGTTATAATCCATAACATACAAAGGCGCACAGATTCTCGAAAATGTGCGCTTTTTTGTATGTTCAACATGAGAAAGAAGGTAATAACAATGTCCAAACAACTTGACAGAAAAATGCAAATCAGCGACAAAGGATATGTTGATGATTTTGCAGACATCGAGGAAATACTGGAGCATTTTCTGAACTATGACGTTGAAACTCTGACTAGCGTACTTCCGCCGGGATATAAAGTTCAAGAGTTTGCCGATAATATCGTACGAAAGCTTGGCAATATTGAGCTTGAAAGCAGTAGTACGGACTATACTGACAATTTGCAGATTTGCTTTGTATGATGAGATATTTTGAATTATCATTCAGCGATCCGGATCATATCCTACTAAGCTACATGAAAAATCTTTGGAATAATATCATAAGTTTGAAGGTCTTGCCATGGACAGAGCTTTTCTTAGCAGTATCAGTATATTCGCTTATGGAGTTTTTTACTTCCAAAACCGGCAGTCTTGAATATACGGAGAACTGCTGGCGTATCTGCATTTCGGCAAAAAAGTACGAAGCATTTGAAATGACAGAGAAAACAACATTGAAAATGTTATTTGACGGCATATGCGGAGATATGTTTGCCAGTTGGAATCCGGGGTTTAACATGGACGAGTACATAGACAAAATCGAAAACTGCTGCCTTATCGTTAAGCAAATATTTGTGGACGGTATCGCAGCATGGTATTACAACCGTTTTGATATTCTCGAATTATCAAAAACAATCAAAGGAAAAGCAATCATGTTTGATGAACCCGATGATGATTGCGATGACGAAATCCCTTTTTAAATAATTTTATTGGAGGAATTTATAATGAGTAATATTTTAAGAGAAACAGTTAAGGGTATTGACCTTATTCCCATTGATGACGCACTGCTTGAGGAAAGCCGGATTTTTCTTGTCGGCGAAGTCAACTCGAAAACTTCTAATGAGCTTATCAAAAAGCTTATGTACATCGATAAGAAAGATTTGGGCGAGATAACGCTCTACATCAACAGTCTCGGCGGGGAAGTAATGAGTGGACTTGCAGTATATGACTACATAAAGGTTATGAAATCACCTGTAAGGACGGTCTGCATGGGTGACGTAGCAAGTATGGGAGCGATCATCTTCCTTGCAGGAGAAAAGCGTGAAATGCTGCCTCATTCGAGAATACTCATTCACGACCCGTCATACGGTCATTTGGATGTCAGCGGTAAAAAGCCCCACGAAATTCAGCGTGGCGTTGACAGTCTGAACAAAGTCCGTGAAACCTTGGCAGAAATCATCTCCGAAAATACAGGAAAAAGTCTTGACGAGATATATGAGATAACCGCTGAAGATCACTACTTCACGGCAGATGAAGCAATCGAATTCGGTCTTGCAAACAATATCTTCAAGGGAGAATGACAGCATGAAAGACGAAAGAATCCTCGCAAAAGGTATCACCGTTTCAAACGATACCAAGGCTACAGGGTTCAATAACAACGACCTAATAATCGGTTCTTCAGGCAGTGGAAAAACTGGCGGGTATGTTATCCCCAACTTGCAGAATCTGAACGGAAGTCTTGTTGTTTCAGACACCAAAGAGCAGCTTGCAAGAATGTTTTCCAAACAGCTAAGAAATAAGGGCTATCGGGTGTGTACACTGGATTTGGTACATCCCGAAAAGTCCTGTGGTTACAATCCTTTGAGCGGTATTCGTCGTTACAAAAACGGCAAATACCGTGAACAGGACGTTCTCACTCTCGCATCCAACATCATGCCGATGTTGGATGCAGTTGAGCCGTTCTGGGAACAGGCGGCTGCCGGGTATATTGCGTTTTTGATAGCATTTTGTCTGGAAGCATTGCCACCGGAGGAACAGAATATGATATCCGTCTGCGGGTTGCATACACGTTTTATTAAGCCTAGTGGGAATCTTTCGTTTATTAAATGGACGGAAACACACCCGGATAGCTTTGCTGCAAAGAAATTCACACGTCTTAACAGTGCTATGGGCGCAGAAAAGATGTGGTCATGCATTATGGAGTTTGCAAACCGAGCATTAGAGCCTTTTGACTTTGAAGAAGCGAAAACCATTTTTGAAAATCCCAAAAGCTTTGATATTTCGAGCCTTGGCAGAAAGAAAACTGTGCTTTTCCTGAACGTCAGCGACACAGACAGAACCTTTGATAACCTTGTCAATGTCTTTTACACACAAGCACTGCAAATTCTTTGCTCCAATGCTGACAGAAGATTTGACGGTCGTTTGAAAGTTCCTGTCCGTATTATCATGGACGACTTTGCTGCAAGTGCAAGAATTCCCGATTTTGACAATATAATATCTGTGATAAGGTCGAGGGATATTTCGGTAAGTCTTGTCTTACAAAGTATGACGCAACTTGAGGCGATGTACACCCATGCCGAGGCAACTACTTTCATTAACAACTGTGACCATATAATCTATCTCGGTTCGCAGGATTTACAGACGGCGGAGTTCATTGGAAACCGTATCTTCAAGACACCAGATACGGTTCTGTGTACTCCAAGAGACAAGGCTATTATTATAACAACAGGTGAAAAGGCTGTTATGGTTGATAAAATAAAGCCATACAGCACATTGAAAACCTAAGAAAAAGGAGAATCTATGTACAATATAAAAACACTTGAAAACGCCGTAACAGCGGCAATAGAGCTTGCCGAAAGGATGCACGTCCGACAGCTGATCAGACTGTCGGGATATCTATCATATCGTAAAATTTGTGAGGGCTTCCGTAAGGGACTTCCCCAAAATTACCGATAAAACGATGTTTGACACACTTGGTATGCACACCGCAAGGCTGAGAAAAATTGCCAGTGGGAAAATTACCGGACACGTTATTGTAAGCGACAGCGGAGAGATTTTCCCACTGTCGATCACCAATACATACGGTTCTCTCGCACACCTTATCAGGCGGAAATTGCTGAATAAAGATGTCAAAAATTTCCTGCGCCTGCACAAAATCGCAGACCTTTTTATGCACCGATTTTCCGAGTATTCGGACATGGCTGATGCCAATCCAAGCCTCAAAAATTTGAATATGCAAGACTGCTTGTTCTATGCATTTTTCTTGGTGGTTGGACGTTATATCGACCTGCTTGAACAGGCAATGAAACGTGAAGATATATTGTATGATGAAATAACTGTATAACTCAACCAAGACTGCTGCGCACCAAAAGCGCAGCAGTCTTTTTTAACATTCAAGTTTATCGAAAAAGTTACTGTCACTTTTCAAGGTATTATTACAAATTAACCTAATAGAGAATAGAACACAATGTAATGAAATCAAACTGATTTGTGGCGACTAAGTTCAGTATATTCTTTGCAACTTTTAAAATTTTGAGCTTGCCTGATTTCAAATTTCATAAGGTAAACAGTTTTATTCTTTTATTACATGAGTATTACATAAGTTTTATGACCGGTATCAAGTTTAGATTTTTATTTTAAGGTTTAGCATCAAACACAACCATACAAGCAATAGCTCGACTTTAATAATGAAATTTCATTGAAGATATATCACTAATAAATAACAAAAGTTTTGCTTTAGCATTATCATCACCGCCTATATTATCAAAAGCCTTTATAAGCACCTCGGCAAGTGGTATGTTCGCATCAGCAGCTAAAAAATGCTTAAGTTTCTCTTCACCTTGAAGTCCAAACTCATAGTGTGAATCATTCGCAGCTTCTATGTCAAAACAGTATTTCTCAAATGTTCCATTTTGCAAATAGAACATTGAAAGAAAGAAATATCGCTTTTTTTCGAGAAGAATTTTCTTGCAATATTTTCTTAGGGTTTTGTCATAGCTGATTTCGTAAGAACCAGGAGTATTTCTCTCTTTATTACTTTCCGCATCATTTCCGATAAATGGTGATTTATGAAAATATTTTATTCCAAATAAAGTTTTGCCTATTTTCAAAATTCCGTCATTTAGTTCAATCGAATCCTTTACTTTGACGTTGTTGTTATAGGTTGTATTCATTGAACTATAGTTTTTTAAGATTAATATCCCCTTATCCTCAAAAACAGCGCACTGTTTTCTTGATATGCAGCAGTCATTTTCCACAACTACATCACAAATTTCATTCTTCCTGCCAATAATGTATTCTCTGTTGACATTAAAAATGTAGCCGCATGATAAGGGAGAATCCAGCAAAATAATATTATATTTCGGGAAAAGTGCATATTCGGCATTTATATTATGTTGGTCAGAAAGAATTTTGTCGGCTAATGTTTGTAAATTGCTATTTTCGCTGCTGAGCTTTAAACACATAGATGTTGATTTAACTAATCTGCTATAGCCTATATGGATCCTATTATCTTTCAGAAACTTTAATTTGTCTAAATAGTTAAGTTCATTTTTATGAAATGGGAAAAGGAGTTTTTTCATCATATCAGCAGATATTCCCGGATAAGCAACAGGCTTATTACTATACTCCATTGCAATATCAAGCAAACAATGGCATAATTCTTCATTACCACCTTCTGCACACCGAGTTGATAGTGATATATAAATTGCAGCAAGAATGTTTTCATCAAAAGCCTTTTCCAAAGCATTATGATATGCCAAATTTGCTTTTTCTCGTTTTCCCACAATATCATAGCACAATGCAATATAATAAAGTATCAAAGAATTTTCCCTGCATAAAACTTCTACATATTCCGCAAAATCAACTGCATCAGCCAAATATTTAGTAGATTTGCCTGCATATCTTATGTCAAGCATTATTTTAAAATACTTCGCAAAAAATAAATTCCAATTATTGCCAACAATCTTAATAACTTTATTTTCAACATTTTCTATGGAACACATTATTATTTCAAATGTATTTCCTATACATACGCATTCAGCCAAATTTTTTGTAGCTGCAATCTTTTTAATGTATGCAATAATTGGCGCAGATATTCTAACTATTTGTTCAGGTTTATCTATTCCTATTTCCTCTATTGCCATTGCCGCAGGAGTAAGCGAATTACCCATTATAGCTAAAAAATCCTCAAAATTATTTTCGTAGTATTCAGTACAAAAGATAACAATTTTACTCGCAAGTGCATACAGCATTTCATTAGGTATGCCATTTTTACGAAAATATAGTATTTTTTTTATTAAATAATTTGCTTTTGATGCGTCATTCCTATCCATTGGAGCGGAACTGCACGAAATTAAAGTAGTCAAATATTCGTTGAAAATTGGTGATTTTTTATCCATATTCAAACCTCCAGTGAAATTAACATTACTTCATATAAAACAATATAAATGATCAAACTTTGTCATTTTCTTTTATAATTGTTTTATTGGACATACCTATGTGAAATGCTTTAAACGCTCCGTGGAAACCAGCCACCTGTAACCGTTTTTTATGAAAATGGTTTATTTATTCAATATTGTGAATATCGCAGCACACAGGCAGTTCTCCTAATTTATACCAGCCTGTTTCAGTTTCCGAACAGCTTTTTCCTGCAAGCATTCCGCTTTCGCAGCAAAATAAAGCGGAAGTCACTTCATCGGGCTGCGTAAAATCAGCGGTGGAGTTATCAAGTTTAAAAAAAACCATATTCCATATTTTAGTAACTAAAGGAATGTAAGATAAATCCCTGGAAGTATTCTTATCATCCGGACCTATCCAGATCGCTCCAACATAATCAGGCGTTCCACCTGCAAATGTCTTGTTATTTATCACGCCATAGGTATTATCCGTAGTTCCCGTTTTTCCAAAAACCTCAACTTTATCTATATGTGCAGCTATACCTAATCCATCAGACAATTCCACATTTGATATCATCATACGGTTCATTATGTAAGCTGTTTGCGAGCTGATTACCTGTTCACTTTCCTTTCTTATTATTCTGATTTCGCCCTCTGCATTTTCGATACGCATAAAGCAGGTCGGTTCATGAAACATTCCTCCGTTGCCAAAAACTTGATATGCAGCGCAAAGTTCTGCTATTGAAATTCCCGAATCAAAATATCCGAGGGATAATGCAGGTAGTGTTTTATCATTTTCAATCAATTCTGTGCAGCCAAGCATTGATAGTTGGTATGCGCATAGTTCCAATCCCATGCTGTTGACAAGCCATACCGCTGCGGTGTTTTTAGAACGCCTGAGTGCTTTTGCCGCTGTGACCGTACCCTCATATAATCCATCAAAGTTTTTAGGCCATCCATTGGCAATATCGAACGGCATATCGCAAACAAGCGATGAGTAATTTATTATGTTTGCTTCTATTGCAGGAGAATATACACTTAATGGCTTTATTGACGAGCCAACGGCTCTTGGTATAGCTGCTCGATTTATTACGCCGTTTCCTATACCTCCGCTTATTGCAGCTATATGACCATTGTAATCCATGATCTGCATTGCCATTTGAAATTCATTATCGTCTGTTGCGTTAGTAATAACGCTGTCCAAAGCTGACTGCACCTTCAAGTCAAGACAGGAATATATTTTAAGACTGCCATCATATAGCATTTCACAGGCCTGCTCATACGAATATCCGTTTTCAATAAGAGTTTCTTTTACCTCTTCACATAAAGTGCTGATGTAAGCGTTGCTGTCAAGTATGCAATACTGATAATTATCGTTGAAAGAAAGACCGGAAAATGTATCGGACAATATCGGGTCATCGGGTGTTTGCCCTTTCAAATTGCTGTTAAGAGAGATTTTTCGCAATGCAGAGGTTTCTTTATCTGATAGAAGCGCCACATCTTTCCCAAAGTAATAGACAGCAGCTCTGTCTAAACCGTAAACACCGTTGCCAAAATCGGCGGATAGGCAATAATATGCTGTCAGTTCGTTTTCTGATGAAAAAAGCTGCTCCAAATATTTCGCTTGCTTTAAAATACTAAGATACTCACTTTGCCCTGAAAGCTGCATTGCAAGCAATTCCGATGCGGAAAAGTTCTGTTTTATGCCAAACAAACCACTAAGCCATGAACCAACGTTGCTTTTCTCTTTTCCTGCAAATTGCCGCATAATATTGATAGGCATTTTTTCATCCGCATTTCTACCATACCTACTCAGTGTACAATATTCTGAACCATCATTGGCATAAACAACAGTTTTGTTTTCCGACAGCATTATTTCTTTCGGGGGCTGTGATGCACATATTATTATGTAAATTGAGCATAAAATAAGTATTGTAATTGTCGCTGTTGCGGCAACGGATAATATTTTTTTATTCTTCTTCATTTTCTATCAGATTCTCCTTTAGCAAAATTTTTTCGTATAATGCTTCTATCGCTCCTGCCATAACCCAAAACCATATATTGAAAGTGCCGTTTGAGTCATTTGTCAAACCCGAAATCATAAAACATATCATTCCTGCACATAGTGCAATGATTGACTCTTCTCCATCGGATATTGGTGCTGTTATCCCTCTTTTGAGAATAAGTGCTGCAAAGCATATAAAAGCCACAAGTGCAGGAAATCCATAAGAAGTAAATATCTGTAAATACATACAATGCGGTTTGGGTGTAATCAAAGGCACAACCCCGTGTGTATTTAGCGAGCCTGCAATATCGGAATGCGGATAGTGGAAAACATACTCTCCGGCGCCATAACCTTTAAATATACAATCTTTTAACATTGAAACAGTATTGAGCCAAATATATACTCTGCCGGTTCCAAGACGATAATAATCAGAAAATTTCGGAAATGGCGGTTTATCGGACATTTCCTCTATGTATCCATTCAAACCGATATATTGGAACACGTCTCCCGTTATTTCAAAATATACAGGATTTGAATAACCCAAATCAAGCGACAATAATTCGTCAGAAAGAATAATGCTAACCATACTGTATTCTCCGTAAAGGGTAATCAACTCGTTATCCGTTTGTACAAACTTTATTTCTTTGCCGTCTTTTTCGAAAGACAAATTGCCGTTATTAAGAATCAACTCCAAAGTTCCGCTTTCATTAGATAAGAAAAGGCGATTTTCTTCCGCTTTAATATCTGTTAGCATAAAGCTGTCCGACGGATCATAAGCGCCGGAGTTGATGAGTATATCAGTAACCCCTCCTGCTTGTGCAAATTGATACACTTCTGCACAAATTACAATGGTGGCAGCTGTTATCAGAAAATTAAGTATTTTTCCTTTGCGCCTGATAAATACTAACAAACTTCCTGTTGTTGCGGCAATTAGCGATGAATATAGAGCGGTACTTGAACGGGAGCGAATAATACATATAAATGTAAGTGCAGTGAGGGATATTTTTGCTGCAAGCATTGAGTGCCTTTCTTCGCAAAAACATAAAATTGTTCCAACAGAAAATAAAATAGCACAGACAATGCCGCAGTTAGTGGAGTTGCCAAAGAGCAATACTAATCTCCTGTCAGGATTTTCATAACCGAACAACAACGTCATCATCGGTACAAACCATTCAATTACTGACATAAAAACAATTATTGCCATTGCCCCAAAAATCATGAACGACATGTATTTCTGCACTTTTTCGGTTTCCGGATAAGACATACAGTTAAATGCTGCTATAAACAGCAGTGCACAACCAAATACCGACCAAAGTCCTTCCGGTTCAGCAGGAAATCCTATCAAGCTGACATAGGAATATTTTGAGAAAACCGAGGAAATTATTGACCACAGCATGTAGATGCCCAGAAAAATAAGAGGCATCCGTATATATTTACTGTGCAACAGTGGAGCTTTCAACGGTTTATCAGGAAATACCCGTTCTCCGAGAAAGAATAAAAGGAGTGCCACGCCTGCCGAAAATGTTAGAATTTCTCTTGATGCTACACAGTAATCAATCCAAAATCCACCCGGCAAATAAAACATTGTTTCACCCGTTATCGGTATATTTACCGGAAAGGTCAGAAACGGAGAAATTGTCATAAAAATTGTAAGACCTATAACGGGGATTAACGGATATATAAGTCTTTTTTTCTTTTTACACTTCTTTTTCATCGGCTACACCTTTCATTTTCAGAATATATTCCGCCTCCGGAGTTTTGTATTTCAGAGGCGGATTATAATTTTAGAACTTGTCAAATCTGCCGAATATTACGCTTATTTATATTTAAGAATTACAAGTCCGAATTTTTCCCCCTTTGAATCGGAGGTGATTATTCTATAATATTTTTTACCGAGCGATTGTGCCGATCGAGGCCCATACTCATAATAATGCGAACCTATCTTGTGTACTATGCATTCCGCAGGGGTAACTGTAGCGGCTTTAGTTTTATCCTTGGCGGACGGTATCATATTTCCTGTCTGAGGATCAATAATTACTTTGCTGGTTTTTCCGTTGTCCATCAAAGCCACATTTGCGTCTGCATAATATAAAGAACTGTAATGTGGTTTAAATGTTACGTTTCCACCGGAGTTCAAAAGCCCGTATTTTTCATTTTGTTTGGTGAGATAAGCTATTTTGCTGCTTGAGGGAGAATCAGAATACAAGGCAGTGATACAATCATACGGTTCAGACAGTTTTTGTGTGGACAGTGTATATACAACTTGCCCTTCACTTGCCATGTAGGTTCCCCACTTGCTTTCAGTCTTTTTACCAAGTTCGAGTATCGCTGATTTTCCGCCGTCAGTTACTTTTACATAGCATTGATATGAATGTTCCAAATCTTTACCAACAAGTGCTCCCTTTGCACGATTGTAAACATAAAGACCGTCCCATGTAGCAACATATAAGTAGTCGCCCGAAGCAGCAGCATAAGCGCTGGATATTTTGCAGTCAATAGACAACAGTACGCTGCCATTGCTTTTCTTAACGGTAAATTTGCCTTTGTCGTTAGCGTTTGTAACAAGTGCATAAGTACCAACAACAGTGCTTTCCTTTACCTTCTTGCCTGTTAAATCGTAATATTCATTAGCTTCGTTATAAATATAAGTTTTACCATCTTTACCTTTAATGTAGCTAAATTTGTTGTCGCTGTAAAGACCTTTAAAAGTTTTAATGACATTTCCGCTGTAATTGATAACAGTATAATCAGCTTTCCAGTACTCTTTTACATTTGGTTTGCTGAGTATTATCTGCTTTGCAACATTGCTGTAGCAAACTACAGAACCGAATTTGTTATTTTTTAAGGTTATCACTTTTGTGCCTGTAGTTGTAAAAAGCGTGGTATTATTTCCTGTTGTTGCGGCAATAAGCCCACCGGAATAACTTACGCTGTCATACATTGTTTTTTCGTTAAGAAATTTTCCGTTTTCAAGTAGTACGTTGTATTTTTCTCCATCGCCTACCGCTATTACCGGTCCTCTTGATTCATAATACATATCCCCAACGGGAATAGTGTTGTAATAATATGATGAACATATGTCAAACATTCTGTCAAATTCAACGGTATTCTCCACTTTAACCTTGTTGCCGGAAGAAGTGACCATTGTTAGCTTTGCATCAGAAGGAATGTAAGTATAACTTCTTTCTTTTTCATCAAATTCTGTTTTTACTATTGTTTTCTTAGTACTGCCTTTGGTGATAAATAGTATTGAATCGCTCATACCTACTGCAATGGGGAATTTGTTTGAATAGGCTTTTGTCATACTTAACGTTGTTGTTGATGCAGCAGTTGCCGCATTTGCACAAATTGTTACTGATACTCCGAGAGCTGTAACAAACGAAATTGCTTTTTTTAGTATTCTGTTCATATTTTCCTCCATTTTGCGTGACATTAAGGTGTAATAATTATATTAATATCACGTTTTTTTTACTAATCCTGTTCTAAATTGATCGAAGACAAACAAATATGCTAGATAAATGAATTCAGATCAAGGCGGTTTTTTGAAGTCAGAGGTATTTGCAATTAAAATGTATATTACAATTTTTGTGTTTTGTTTCACGATTTTCCTCCTTAAAATAAATATATTTATTACGGCCTACATAAAAATATAGGGGTAATAATAACTTGAATTTTTACATCTGTCACTTTTGTAATTTTCGTTGTTATAAGCAAAATACCTAATAGCTAATAAAATGAATTATGCGCCCATGCTGTACCCTTGATTTTGAAAGTAACAGACTATTTTGATAAATCAATTTTGTAAGCAACAGTATGCTTTAAACATGCGCAAATTTTCTTAACTTGTCAATTATCTGCCTATCCGTCAATGCAAATCAAGAAAACTGTCTGCCCACAAATGTGTTCTATTTTTAAGCTAAGTAAAAGCTTGTAACTGATTTACTGACTGCTATTCTGCCTGATTTTTTTACATTTTAAGCTCGTTTAGGTAAATGTTTTGTATTGTATATACATTTCAACTTTTTTAATCATATTCAATTTCACAATTAGGTAAAGCTCTTTTTAAATTTTCTTTATCGTCATTACTAATTTCACAATGCTTCAGGGATAGCGTTTCAAGCTTTTTTAGCTTATACAAAACACTTATGTTACTAATTTGATTACTATCTAAGCTCAAATTTTCAAGATTTGTAAGATTAGATAGTGCGCTTATATCAACAATCTGATCCTGATTATCAAAATTTATTAAGTCCATGTTTAAATGTTTAAGATTTGTCAGCTTTGATAGTTCACTTATGTTACTAATTTTATTATCAGAAATACTAAGAATTTCAAGTTTATCCAATTTAGACAGCGCACTTATGTCGCTAATTTGATTTTCATCCAAATAAAGATTTTTAAGATTTTTAAGTTTAGAAAGTGCACTTATATCATTAATATAATTTCCTTCCAAATGCAATTCATTTAGATTTGCAAGCTTTGATAACGCACTTATATCGCTAATTTCATTTTCACTTAAATTCAAAGTGGTCAGATTTACCATATCTGATAGTGGTTTTATGTCCTCATTTGTTAGTTCCATTTCGCTTAAATCCAGTTGAGTCAATAATGTTGAATACTGCTGACCCAGGATTGTAATATATTCCACGCGCAATGTGGTTTCAGTTGTGGTTTCTGTTGTTGCAAATGTTGCAGCTATGCTTGTTTTGTTTGTTGTAACAGCTTCTGTTGTTACAACTGTCGTAGTCGCTTCTGTTGTTGCAACTGTCATAGTTGCTTCTGTTGTTGCAACCGTTGTAGTCGCCTCTGTTGTTGCAGCCGTCGTAGTCACTTCTGTTGTTATAACTGTTGTGGTCGCTTCTGTTGTTGCAACTGTCGTGGTAGCTTCTGCCGCAGTAGTCGTTGTAACCGTCGTTTCTTCTTGCTCAGACGGCAATAGTTCTTTCAACATATTTTTAAGACGCTCGTCCATTGTCTTATTATACCCCTCTTCAAGGATTTCAATAGCTTTCTCCGTATCCCCAATTCCGACATAAGCTTCCGCAAGACCCAGATAAGCGTCCGGATTCATCGGCTCTATTTCAATAGCCTCGGTAAATTCCAGAACTGCCTTTTCCCAGGAAAGGTCTGCAAGATATATCCTGCCAAAGTCAACATGTTCCTGCGCAGACGTTGGTTTGTCCGCCTGATGATTATTTAATATTGCAATACTGCCCAGTATCACGGCAGCAATTGCCACAAAAATGTAGATGAGTATCCTTGTTTTTTGTTTCATGAATATTTCCTCCTGTTAACTCAAAAATAATTTATATACCATTTATCATACTCATGGCATAGCAAGATTCGAGCATTATGATGTAGCAGGGTTTGATGTTATACAATCTCAAATTTATTGATTTTCCGCATTATGTGTTATTCTATATATATTGAATGGTCCATCAAATTCACGTGTTGTGATATATAAATCTTCTGTGCCATTGATTTTTTCTAAAATATCATTTATTTCATATGGGTGACTGTTGTATACATTCCCATATTTATCCATGTATTTGCCACTTTTAAGTTTGATGTATCCTGTTGGATCAAATAAATTTATATAGACATATCCGTCCCACCAATCCATTAAATAAAACTCATTTTTCTCTTCTGTAATTAGTCTATATTGCATATCATATAATGATATGCCCTTCTCATCTTGAGCAATTATTAAATCTTCCGCACTACCATAAACAATATGTATCATATCAAAATAATCAGTCATTGATGTTATTGGCTTACCTGAATAAAGAGATGTATATTTAACATCTAAAACCATTTGTCCCTTTGAATTAAATAACCCATATAACTGTTCTGCATCTGAAACCCAATTACCTACTATAATCATATTATTATCACTTATTGAGATAAAATCGTACAGGCAATCAACGATTACATTACCACTAACATCAAAAACGCCGTATTTGTTTTGATTTCCATCTTCCACTCCAATAATATAAAATTTTTCTCCTGCTGGTATAATATTATTATAAATAATAGGAATTATTGTTTCTCCATTTTTATTTATTACACCATATTTATATTCCCACGATACAACATTATCCTTAATACAAACAATGGCAGCACCATTTTCAAAACCTCTGCTAATATAGTCATACTCATAACCAATCACAAGGTTTCCTTCGGTATCTATAAACCCAAATTTACCACCATCATATGTGCTTTCCTTTGAAACAGCCGCTAACCCCTCCGTGAAAGAATAAACCGTATTGTACTTAGCGTCCACAACAACATTTCCCTGCTTGTCAATAAAGCCATAATAATCATTATTAGGGTGATATGCTGCATATCCATTAATCATATTTAAGTTGTTTTTATAATCTGGATAATTATTAACATAAAGTACATTTTCTATATACGCACTTCCACTGCTATATACGAATGAATCATCAGGATATTTAGTATATGTATATGAAAAAACCTCTTGTCCCTTTTCATTAATATACCCTTGAACACTTGTTACTTTTCCATCTTCAAACTTCTGCCTGTCCCTGATAAAAAATGCCAATCCTTCTGAAAACTGGTTTACTGTCGAATATCTTGGTGATAAATTTAATGATTGTGTGCCAGTTTCGATAGAATAATACACTTCGCCTCTATATTGCCCATCAAAATATCTTGTAACTCTGTCACTTGCCGCTTCACCTTCACGATACCCATGTTGTTTTATGTAAGGATATTGTGCTACATATTTAGAATCTTCAACATTTGCAACTTTTTCCAACAATTTCACATTATACTCCAGCTTTTTTCCCTCACTAATCGATATTCTCACACTTGCTTCCTCAGCCACCTTAGCCCCTGCAGGGATATTCTGATTGATAACAAATCCCTCATTCACGTCATTGCTGCTTTCATAAGAAACATTAACGCCTATCCCTATATCATTGCATACCTTCCTTGCCTCATCCTCGCTAAGCCCCGACAGTTCGGGCAACTCTACCATTACTTTGCCCTCGCTTACAGCAAAGGGAATGCCGATTCCCTTTGCCGCCATAGTCCCCGCAGGAATAGTTTGTTCCATAACAACCCCCTTTTTCACATCATTGCTGTTCTGTCTGCTCACACTGTGCAAAAAACCTTTCTCTTCGCAAAGAGAAACCGCCTCCTCCTCGGAAAGCCCAATAAGATTAGGCACCTCTGCCAGTTCCTCATTCGCACTGCCGCTGCCTGTATTGCCGCCTCCGGCAGCACTGTTATTTCCCGATTGATCTCCGCCATCTCCTGTCTCAGACCCGGCAGGAAAGTTCTCGTCGCTGCTGTCGTTATCATTATTCGGCTTTGCCTCCAACTCCCGAAGAACCTGAAGAATATTTTCGTCCTCTGTTTCCCTGTATCCGGTCTCCAGTATGTCTACAGCCATCTCAGCCCTATCCGTATTGGTGTAAAGATCTGCAAGCTCAATATACGGCTCAGGGTCAGCAGGGTCAATTCTTATGGCTTCCTTAAACTCCATTTCAGCCTCGTCATAGGATAACTCCTCAAGATATTTCCGACCCAGATCAAGATGGTTTTGAACGCTGTCACCCGTCTTTCCTCCGGATAATATAGCTATAGCTCCGATTATCACTACAGCCGCCGCTATAAGAATGTAGATCAGTATCCTTGTTTTTTGTTTCATGATTATTTCCTCCTGTTAATTCAAAAAAATATACGTATGCACGTTAATCCTCCTCATGGCATAGCAGGAGACGAGCATTACTATGATGTTACAATGTTGAATGTTGATTTTGTGTATACTCATTCATCCAGTTATTTTGCTTTTTTTATTCTATAGATATAACCACAATGATTCCAATCTTCATCAATATAACCAAATAAGTAAATATCGTCATATTGATCAAATCTGTCAATATAACTGTACTGCGGAATGCCATATGGATGACTTTGATAAATGTTTCCGTTTTTGTCTATATATTCGCCGTTTGAAAGCTGCATAAATCCTAACGGATCAAAAAAAACTGCACCTGGTGTACCTTCATAATTTCTAATCTCAAAAAAATAACCATTCTTATTAGCGATTACATTACCACTCAAATCCAAGAGCAGCATTCCAGTTTCGTCCTGAGCTATAATTATACCATCTAATTCTCCATATTTATAAAATCTGGAATATCCTCCATCATCGCTTCTATGTTCATCTTGTCCAGAGCTAATATAGTCATATTTCATATCTAATAGTAATTTTCCATTAGAACTATAACAAGCATATTTGTCAGCTGTGAATTTAACTTGACCATTTGAATCCAATTCTGTACTATTTATTACAACTATCACCCCATTATCCGTTATAATACATTTATCAAATTTGCAAGGAACTATTTTCTTTCCGGTTTTATCTATAACACCATATTTATAAAAATTTTGAGATTTTATACCCACAATTGCTTTTCCATTTTCAAATCCCCAAGCAACTGTATCATATTTACAATCAATTACAAGCGTACCTTTAGTGTCAATAAATCCATATTTTTCATTGAGAATACTCTCACCTATTGCAACAGCCGCCATTCCATCAGTAAATGAATATACCGTGGTATATTTTGCCTCTGCAATTACATTTCCCTTTGAATCAACAAATCCGTAATAATCATAGCATGGATGATAAGCTGCATACTCATTTTTCATATCTAGATTATTTCGCAAATTTTGATAATCACTCGATTGACCACCTCCAGTACTGCCAACAATAGAATCATCAGCGTATGTATATGAAAATACTTCGTTTCCATTTTCGTCTAAATACCCTGCTATGTAGTTTTTTTCTCTTCTTTTTTCATTGTAATCACGTCTAAAATATGCCAGACCTTCTGAGAAATCAGAAATATAATAATATCTTTCCGATAACTTTATGGATGAACCTTGTTTTTCAATTGAGTAATACATTTCACCCTCATATGAGAAATCATATCTTGGATCATTATCAAGTGCTGCTAGCATTGCCCTGCCATCATCATGACCATGTAAGCATAAATATGGATATTCTATAGTATCACTTTTAGTATTATCAAAAAACATATCAGACAACAATTCCACATCATACTCCAGCTTTCTCCCCTCACTAACCACTATCTTCACACTTGCTCCCTCAGTTGCCATAGCCCCTGCAGGGATATTCTGACTGATAACAAATCCCTCATTCACGTCATTGCTGCTTTCATAAGAAACATTAACGCCTATCCCTATATCATTGCATACCTTCCTTGCCTCATCCTCGCTAAGCCCCGACAGTTCGGGCAACTCTACCATTACTTTGCCCTCGCTTACAGCAAAGGGAATGCCGATTCCCTTTGCCGCCATAGTCCCCGCAGGAATAGTTTGTTCCATAACAACCCCCTTTTTCACATCATTGCTGTTCTGTCTGCTCACACTGTGCAAAAAACCTTTCTCTTCGCAAAGAGAAACCGCCTCCTCCTCGGAAAGCCCAATAAGATTAGGCACCTCTGCCAGTTCCTCATTCGCACTGCCGCTGCCTGTATTGCCGCCTCCGGCAGCACTGTTATTTCCCGATTGATCTCCGCCATCTCCTGTCTCAGACCCGGCAGGAAAGTTCTCGTCGCTGCTGTCGTTATCATTATTCGGCTTTGCCTCCAACTCCCGAAGAACCTGAAGAATATTTTCGTCCTCTGTTTCCCTGTATCCGGTCTCCAGTATGTCTACAGCCATCTCAGCCCTATCCGTTTTGGTGTAAAGATCCGCAAGCTCAATATACGGCTCAGGGTCGGCAGGGTCAATTCTTATGGCTTCCTTAAACTCCATTTCAGCCTCGTCATAAGATAGCTCCTCAAGATATTTCCGACCCAGATCAAGGTGGTTTTGAACACTGTCACCCGTCTTTCCTCCGGATAATATAGCTATAGCCCCGATTATCACCACAGCCGCCGCTATAAGAATGTAGATCAAAATTCTTGTTTTCTGTTTCATATTTTTTTACTCCTTTAAATTAAAACTATAATCATTTTTTGAATTAAATATTCATCAAGCTTCAGCAAGGCTCTTTCCTTGAGATCATACGGGATACCGTATACAACCTCGGCAAGCGAACCTGCTATTGCTGCGATCGTATCGCTGTCTCCGCCAATTGAGATAGCAAGCTTTATAATTTCTTCAAAGCTGTCGCCTTCCATAAAAGCAACGATCGCTTGAGGAACGGAATTCTCACAGAAAGAGCTAAACTTGTAAGACGGACGAATCTCATCAAGAGTAAAACCAAGGTTATATTTTGTCAAACTTTTTTCGGCATTGTCGGAATGATATTTTTCTCTTAATTCCTGTTTTGAACAGCCTTTTCTGAGTTCGTATATCATTGACGAGATAATTTCTGCGCCCTTTATTCCCAGTGGGTGATCATGTGTAGGCTCAGCGGTAAGACGACCCAAAAGTCGGGCTTCTTCAAGGCTTTCAGCATTCCAGCCCGCATAGGAACACCTCATTGCGGAACCGTTGCCAAAGCTTCCGTAAGGACTTCTCCCGTCCGAATTGAGCCAATTCATAAAGCTTTTCCCATATCCCGCATTTGGGTATTTTAATCCGAAGCTTTTTATTTCCTCAGCGATTTCCTTCCGAACGATACTCTGCATATTTTTATCGTGCAGCAGCATATCTCGGTCAATTTTTTTAATGCCCTTTTTAATTCCGTTTGCGCAGGCAATCGTCATAACAGTATCGTCCGTGAACCTGCAATAATCGTCAATTAAGGTTTCGGGCATATATTTGATATTCCTGCGTTCATATCTTGAACCGCAGATGTCACCTATTATTGCTCCAAGCGGCATTAATCCGCTCAGTGGTATTTGATGCAGATATTCCTTATTCATTTTTTACTCTCCTTGTTAATTCAAATAAATTATCCAATTGACTGCTGCCCAAAAAATGAAAAAGATCATTATGGCAACAGCTAAAGCAAGACATCGCCTGCAGTCGGTTTTCTCTCTATCCGGCGGCCTGCAGCAGACTATAATAGCCGATAGATTATCCTCTGCTCCACGGCTGTAAACCCTGTTCTTTAATGTTTCCGAAAGCTTGTCCTGCCCCATCCTCCCCGCCGCTGCTTTTTTCAGATAGCGGAAAATTTCCCGCTCCTTAAAATAGTTTCCAACCCCATCGCTGCAGATCAGGAACATCTGCCTGCCGGTCATACACCCTGTTCTCACACTGGGCATCAGTCTTTCCTTCACCCCCACAGCCTGCACCAGCTTTCTCCGGCGATTTTCATCAATTTCTCTCAAATCACACCCGCTCCTCATGGCTATTCCTCCAAAACTGTGATCAGTGTGTTCGCAGACAGCTCTTTTTCGGTCTGCCCGGTAAACAGGACTGTCTCCCACGTTTATCACAGCAAAATATTTTCCAATTATCAGCACCGCCGACACGGTTGTGCCGCATATTATATTGTTCTCTTCGGCATAGCGGAATATCTCCTCATTTGCCTCCTCAAGTGCCTTGATAATCATATCCACCGCATATTGTAAACGATTTTCAAAGCTGCTCAAAGACCCGAGAATTTCATTCCATAGTCTGTCCAGATATTTTATCACCGCTTCGCTGGCAAATTCTCCTTCCGAATGCCCGCCCATACCGTCCGCCACAGCAAATAAGGAAATATCTTTCCCCATATGGACAGTTATCCTGTCCTGATTGGTTTTGCGTTTTAGGCCAGTTTCGGTGAATGATGTGTATGTTGTAGTCATGGTGAACTCCTGTTTTAAATACTTAATTCTATATTACACAGAGCATATTCGTACTTGCTTTTATAAACTTTTTTAAATAGAAAATCATATTATTTTTTATATATGGTAATTCACACGTTTCCTCATCAAATATCAAACCTTGCATTTTTCCTCGCAGCAACTCAGTTTTTGCAGCTGTCAGTAAGAGTGAATCCATCTCACTGAAGATAAAGTAGTTGTGCAAGCCAGTGTAATCATCCCTTATAACAATTTCGTTATCCTATTTATTCTCAATTTCCAAATTAATCTCCTGTGAAGCAATCATTTTCTAAATTACGTCATACACTGCTGTGTTAATCTCACAACTGCACATTTCAAGCTTTATTTGTCTGTTATTTTCGGAGAACAGTAGGCTCGTGTGTGTTTATGTAGAGGATGTAGAGTATGATTTTAACCTTCAATATTTTTTATTACTGAATTTATTTCGTCTATTTCATGTATTTTATCCCACAACGACTCGTCAAAATCTTCAGGATAACCTAAACTTACAATAGATTTATTTACCATGTAATTTCCAACATAATTAATTACTGCCTGGAGATATATGATAATAAGTATAAGAATTTTCACTTATATCCACCCAAAATTCAAATATAACTCCGTAATCCTGAACAATTGATTTCTTGTAAAAGCATTTAAAATCTTCTCCATATAGATAATTTGAAAAACCAATGCTGTCATCAATAGTATTATAAATTAATCCATCGTTTGTATTGACGATATCGTAGTTTAAATCGCTGTTGTAATCAAAAAAAACAGGAGTATAAACAAGGTAAAAAAATTGAGGTCCATATCCACTTGAACTGTCTAAAGCATATAAATTGTTTTCTGTTATATGAATTGTTCCATCAAGTATTCTATCATACAAATTGATATACTGGCTGAGTTTAAAAGCACTATAAAAGAAGTAACTGTTATATTCGTCTGAATACGGCATTATAAATTCCCTTATGTTGCTGTTGACTTTGTTGTAATAATAACATGATGAAAAAACTTCCTTATTGGGAATTTCGGCAGCATAGGAAAGAAAATATTGAGGAGTATATAATAATTCTGGGTTGTCAATTGCAACTATACTAGCTTCAGCTGAATCATAAATCGTTATATTGGCACTGCTGTTAATATTATTAATATATTGAGCATAAATAGCTGCTTCAGCAATTATTTCATTTTCAAATTCAAGCGTTTCATTTGAATATGGTTCTGCCGCAACTTCCATTATGTCGTTAATCGCAGCTGCATTTTCTTTCATCAGTCTTTCCAGCATAATTTTCAGCTTCTCGTCCTCCGTTTTTTCAATGCCCTTTTCTAAAACTTCAATGGCTTTCGGAACATCATCCAACCCCTCATAAGCCTCTGCAAGTCCTAAATAATCCTCTACATTCATAGGTTCAATTTCAATAGCCTCGGTAAATTCCATAATCGCCTCTTCGTATGAAAACTCAAGCAGATAAACCCTCCCCAAGTCAATATGATCCTGTGTTGAAGCATCCTCTCCGCTGAAGCTTTTTATTATGGCAATACTGCCGATAATTACAGCAGCAACTGCCATCAAAATGTAAATAACTATTCTTGAACTTCTACTCATTTTCGTTCTCCGTTTCGGCTTTTTCAAGCTTTATGCCATTAAGAAATTCCTCTAAGTATTTTTCTGCTTTTTCTCTTTCGTCAAGGGTATAAACTATGTTCACTTCTATAAAATCATTGCCGTTCTGCACCCAGTAATAATAGGAACGACAGGGAATATCGTGATATTCAACCAGTTCCAGCTCATCCATATTCGTTATGACAGTATTTCCGTATTCATCCTTGCCATACTCGACCTTGTCGGGATCATAGGTGATAATATCCGAAACGGTATTCATATAAAACTTGTATGTAATTTCTCCGGAAATTCTCCTGCTTCTTTCAAGATTTTTCGAAACGGTGGTGTTTTCTTCCTCCGAATATACATAATAATAAATATCATACAGATCATTGGCAAAATCATCCAGATCGTCCCCCTCTTCATAAATAAATTCATCCATGGGAAAATGGCTTACATACACAGCTATTACTCCCTTGTTAGCATAAGGAATGCTGTAATGCACTTCAAAATCTCCACCGTCCTGGGACAGCTGCAGACGCCAGCCTTCGGGCTTGATAAACGAGTAACCGTCCCCCTGAACTATCTTGGATCTTGGAAGGGTTGTTTCCGTAATGGCCTCCGCGGTATGTTCAGCAGATTCATTTACGTCCCTCTCTGTTGGATTTTGAGATTCCTGGGTTTCGGAATGCTCAACTGTTGCTGTTATAACTGAATTGTCATTTTTATCCTTATCTTCATCGAAATCACAGGAATTAATAATCAATGCAACAACTACTCCTGCAATTGCCAGATTGCGAAATGTAACAGCCGTTTTTTTCCTTTTTGCTGACTGTAAATCACTTTTTTTAGTACACTCAATGTAATTGAACCTTTCGGGATTCGCCTTATATTTAAACTTATTGTCGGCTGCCCTTTGTTCTGCCTTCTTTTCAAGATGTATGTTAATTAAATATATTATAACAGGAAATAAAAATACCACCAATAATCCAAATATACTTATAAGAGTTTCCATATAAACATGATCCTTTCTTTTAGAGATATTTCCTTGTTCATCGTTTTATCTCTTCACTATCTTCTATATTTTTATTTCCAGCTTAAGTTCAGTTTTGCTGATACGGATAATATCTCCGCTCTTAACCTCGGCTCTGTTTATACCGGGATTGTAACCGGTTCCCGGGTCAATGACTATTGCAGTTGCCATTTTTGACGCATTTTCAGTGCTTGTCGATATTTTTGGTAGTTTCTTGCCGTTGATATAAACGCTTCTTGTTGTGCTGACATTTTTTAGGATAAATCTGTCGCTTTCCTTTTCGATAGTAAAATGCCTTCTGGAAATACCAAAGTCCCCGTCAATAGCTATCATGCACTGATCTCTGTCTCTCCCCACAGTAATTTTTTTCTCCAGCCCACACTGATAAATGGTTTCGGGATTGTTGACATCGGTAAATTTTATCTGCGCAAAAACAGTAGGAGAAGGATCCGGCGGTGCAGGAACAGGTTCTGCCGGCTTCTTCCTGCCCCTTGCAGAAATTATCAACATAACAACAGCTGAAATGACGGCCATTCCACCGATGATTACCATGGCAATATATATTCCCATAAAATCATTTTTACCCTTCGAGTCAGCCTCTGCCACCAAAGCAATATCCTCCGCAGTAGTTTCCAAATCTTCCATTATGCTTTCAGCTGTAGTAAACGTTTCCTCTTTATTCCTCGGAGCGACTGCCAGAACAGGCATACGGATATCCATACCGCATTTAAAGTTCTCGCCGGAAATGCTGAGATATCTGAGACTGCCGTCTGCCAGTTCCTCAGGTATCTTGACATTAATGCAGGTAAACTCCCTGCTTTCGTTAACAATGCCGCAAACCTCGGACACATCAGTATCCGAGGAAATGCTGCAGCTGCTGCCGCCGGAATTTCTTGCAAAGGAATAAAATCTTTTCAAAGCCTCCTGATTATTATTTTCTATTCCTATAGTGTATACCGGGCAGCAGCTCTCGGAAACCGTTCGCAGTATCTCGTCATAGGTAATACCGTCTCTGCTGTTCTCCACCCCGTCGGAAATTATGACTATCCTTGTAAAAACGTCTTTGTCGGTATGTTTCAGAATCTCCTCCAGTAAAGAATATATATAGGTATATTTTTCATTGTATTCCAGCCTGTCTACAGCCTTTGAAAGCTCGTATCTGTCAGAAGTATATTCACACATATAATTTATCTGTGTCCCGAAGGAGGCAATGGCATAGCGTTCATTTTCATTTTTCCCGTCAATAAGCTCTGCAAGAAATTCTTCGGTCTTATCCTGTACCTCTTTGGGTATAGAACCCGATGTGTCAACCAGAATAAGCGTGTTCGAGGGCAAATCCCCACTGCGACTGTATGAAATTACCTCGCAGGGGACTGAGCCGAGGGTAACTTTGCATTCGTTAATCTCAGTATTTATATATGCAAAAATACTAGTGTCATTTGATTTCACCTGAACGATTGATATTGTGTCAGCCGCATAAACATTATACTCTAATAAAATAATTAATGCAGAAATTATTGCTATAGTTTTTTTTAACATCTTATAATCCCACTTTCAATATTATCTGTTTAAATGATAATCAAACTGTCCGGTATAATATCCATTTCCACAGAAATTTGATGCGCCTAATTTAACCATGTTCCCATCATATGGATTAATGGCAAGCAAGTCCCCTATAGTTGCCCCGCCGTTTTCATACCCTACAACTGTTAAAGCATGACCATCATTATGACCGTAATTATAGCTGAATGCATATATTGTTGTTGCTTTACCCTGCTTTATTTGATTCACACAATAATTCAAAACATCGTCATTGGATACATTTCCATAATTAGTTGCCCAGTCAGTACTCCAGCACTCTCCAGCCCAACCACCATCATTATAACCGCTATAATGATATGTCGAATACCACTGTTCAGGGGTGCTGTTAATACCGTTGTACATATCTGTTGTAGCTTTTGCTGTAGCTACACATTGATAATCTGAATCAAACCAACCATTAAGTCCACCTTTTGTTGTTTGAATATAACCTCTGTAGGATCCCTTTTCAAACATTCCTCCTGCTATTGGCTGTATCACATTATATTTTTCTCCCTTAGTTTCACGATCTATCCTGATTATCGAATTATTATTATTGGGAACTGCAACGTAGTTGTTATCTGATGGATCAAGCCACGAACCACTGGGAAATCCTTGAGCAGTCAGATCTAAAGGATCTCTTGTATCATTTACTTTATCCTTACTTATTACATCTACAGTTCTTTGTAAAACTTTTTTCTCCAATGTTATCACTGCATCCACTATCCCTGCCGCTTCAGCGCTGTGATCCTCCAATAAACCCTTGATAGCCTTTGCGGCCTCAGCACCGCTTACAGCAGTATTTCCGATAAACGTTATCTTGCCTACTTCGTTTCCTATATCTTCGATAATTTTGTCAATTCCAAAGCCGGAGTTCAGCCCCAGCTGCTCCTTTATCTTGTTTATACCGTCAACGAACCCTTGAAAATCATCCTTCATACTGGATAATTTACTGTTAAGCTCATCTGCAAGTCCTGATTCAAAGTAAAATTTACTCATATTTTTACCCTCCAAATTTATTTTTTGCTATAAGCACTGTAAGCCAGTCCTCATGCATAACAGTATTATCACACAGCAACATGCTTTCGGTTACATTAATATCAGCCGTTATTCCAACAGTTTCTGTCATAACCGCACTTGTGCTCTCGGAAATACTGCCATGCGTCAAAGCCGGCAGTTTATCTATAAGCATATGTACCCTTGATTCAGCTTCTTCATATATTCCGATAATATGTTCGGTTTTACCCTTAAGCTCCAGCATATCACCGGCAACGCACTCTGCCATTTTCGCTTCCCTGCGTATTTCACCCGTGATATTTTGAATGCCAAATCCCGACATATACTCTATGCTGTCGGCGCAAGTCTTTAACTGTTCCGAAATATCACAGATATATTCTGCCGTCTGCAAGCATTCTCTTGCCAGATGCTCTGCCAGATATCTGTTAAACCTTATAATATACATTTATATCCTCCGCCGGATTTTGCTGTGGCGCTATTGCACCATATATCTTTATAAAGGCGCTGATCAATGCATAGCTATCGTTTTACCGATTTTCGGAACGCTTGTAAACACTAAACCTAAAGGATTCCGAAAACCGGCAAAAACGTTTTTCAGTAATTTCCTGATTAAGCCATAAGAACCTAACCCTGATTTACAAATGTATTTCCGCCGGACAAACCACTTACATCGGTTTTTGCCTTAGCACTTCCTTCGGCCAGAGCATTGGCGGCATTTTTCAAAGCGGTTATTTCATTTCCCAAATTCTTAATGCAAGCCTTAATATCATTATTAACGCCCGCATACTTTGAGATAAACTCATTGCCCGCATCACTTTTGAAATAATTTTGAAGATCATTTATCTTCATCTGCATATCGTTCATGCAGCCCTCCATAACAGCCATTTTGCCCTCCATCTGGTTAGCTGTCGCTATAATGGTTTCGGGTTCGGCTTTAATTATATACTCAGCCATTTTCATTACCTCTCCTTCTTAGACATTATTTGCACGTGCAATAGCATTTGCGGCCTGTTGGTCAGCCTCTGTATAATCGACAGCTGCCTTGATGATAACATTGGCATATTCTGACATGAGTGCAGAAAGTGCTTCATACTTCGGTCTGTCAGCAGCCATTGCGGCATTGATCCTTTCATTGGCCTTGCCTTCAAACTGTGTGTCAAGCTGGGAATATGTACTATAAATATCCTTTACAGCCATATTCCACTCCTCGATCTTCTTTTGAATGTCCTTTGCTATTCCCGTCATCATTTCCGGGGTGATATCAAATCCTGACATAATAACAACTCCTTTTTATTTTGCAGCATTAAAGCTGTTTTTGATTTGATCCATTGTTGCATTCCAAGCAGCTGCGCCAATCCCGGCAAGGGAAGGCCTGCTGCTGTCTGTGCCTGACTGTGCTTCGCCTGATCCTCCGGCAGCCATTTTATCTGCCTCAATAGCCATCTGTTTTGCAGCACCCAGGTTTTCGCTGAGTTCCCTCAGTTTCTGCGAACGGGTATTTATATCGCTTTTCATTTTTTCAAGATACTCGATATATTCCGAAGCTCCTGCACCTTTCCATTGGCTTCCCACACTATTTATCATAGTATGTATTTTTTCCGCCTGTTCACCCATGATCTCTGCATATCTGCACAACATTGTCTGACAGTCGCCTACCTGTTCAATGTTAAAATTAATTTCAGCCAAATTAGCTCCTCCTTTCATTCGATTTTAAATGTACCGCCTGCGGAAAGTCCCGAAACCTTTCCGGTTTCCGCATTATCCGCAGCCATAAGAATATTCACAGCCCTGTCAGCCTGCTGACGGTTCTGCTCGACCCTCTCACCGATTTCCTTCACCTCCTTTATCAAGGCGGAAAGCTCAGTGAAAAAAGCTTCGGCTGCCTGTCCTATCCATACATTGCGAGCCTCGGTCATAGGTCCCTCTATCTGCGCAGCTGACCGTCCGATCTCTGCAGATATTTTACTCAGCCTGCTGGAAAAAGCTGCTGCCTTATCCTTGTCAAGCTTGATTTTGCCATTATTTGATAAGCTTACTGCACTGTCAAACAATGCCTTTAATGTGTCCGCCATTTTGCACCTCCTAAATCAGATTTGCGGCTCTTGATCTTATGTTACTTTCACAGGGTTCGTAGCATTTGGTTATTACGTTATTCAGCTCTTCACCCAGTTCAGTAAAACAATTGATCAGGCTATCCAGGCTTTCTGTGCTGGCAGCAGTTTCCAGAAAAATTTTCTGCGCTGATTTTCCTTGCCAGCTGCTCAAGAGCTCTGCCCTTTCGCTTGTCAGCAGTTCCTTGTTCTCACGCAGAACACTTGTCAGCTTCTGAATTTCAGAGTACAACTGCTTCAGCTCAGATATGTCCCAATTGTGAACTGTTCCACTCATTTTTATCACCCTTTCCTGATTAATATTATATATCACCCTTGGCCTCTCGTGTTGAGAACTTGACAAGCCGCAGGATTTTTGGAGTAAAATGCATATGACCTACCATAGTCATATTATCATCAGCACATCACCGCTCTTGACTCCGTTTTCTAAGAAGGAAATATCCTCTCTCAAAACACACTCTAACCGTCCGGAAAATAACAATACATCCGACTCTGATGAAAAAATACCTTCATTCTGTTCAAGGTCTCTTATCTCAGAAATTATTTTCTTCTTTCCGTCACCCGCAGACAGTTTTTTTGATGTTCTGAATTCATAGGTCTTAGCCGAAACCGGACATATGATCTCCACAATTACCTTATCCATAAATTTCTTCCTTTCCTCGAATCTCTTTCCATTCGTAAATATTACTTTCGTGCAGCCTTGAAATAAGTTCGTTCTCTTTTTCAAACGGATACAAGAAATAATTACCACTGCCCTTGTCTGCTGTCATCAAAAGAGAGATTTCCTCACAGATATACCCGGCAAAAAATTTCTCCGAAATGTTTAGGAAAAGTTTTTTTGCCATGCCCAGTTTTTTTATTAGAAAAGCAATTCCGCTGTTGATAACAGTTCCATTTCCACTGATACTTATAAATCCCTTGTCGGAAAGGCTTGCCAAAGCTCTTTCGCACTCTTCATCACTCAATCTATCCACAGAGAATTCCCACGCAGGCAATCCCCTTACTTCAAGCATACCACAAAGTAATCTAAGCTCCGTCTCGGTAAATATGTAAGATATCATTCTACCACTCCCATCAATATCGTTTTTAAAATTATTCTCTTAATAAAAGCCGCCAGTGTTCTGTAATTATCAGCAAACTGCCCACTATTGCAAGAACCGCCGCAATAAGTATGTAAATAAATATCCTTGTCTTCTGTCTCATTTCATTTTTCACTGCCTTTCATAACCGTGTGAAGATTCTCCTTATATGTTCTTGAAATATATATCCTTGAATTATCATCCATTACTACCGTCATATTTTTGTGGTCAACCACGGCAATGTGTCTTGTGTTGACAATATAGCTTTTATGTATCCTTGTAAACCATTCCGGCAACCCTGCAATTATCTGTTCCATGGACATATAGAATTCAAAGGCTTGTCCCGCTGTTCTCAGAATGACCTTTTTGTCTGCCGCCTCAAAGAACAGGATAGAATCAACGTTCATTGAATACTCACGGGAACGTATCTTAAATCTAAACCGTCCAGCAGTTTCCTCCGATCTCTTGTAATCAGCGCAGATATCATCGAATATTCTTTCCGTCTCTCCGTACTCCGCAGGCTTTATCAACACTCCCGAGGGTCTGAAGCGTGCGGAGATATACCGCATGATCTCTCCGGGATCTTCTGCAATAAGCACAGTATAATTTTCCGGATTTATATCCAAAATGCTTGCAGCAAGATGCGGCAAATTTTTGTCACCTCTTATCATATATAGTGAGGTTTCACTGCTGCATTCCTCCGTCCCTACCCTGTCAGGAACATCTTCAAAGGCGCAGAATTGCTGTTCAGTATTGTGCTTTATAGAATAAGCAGTGCATATTTCCCTAAGCTTTTCTTTGTGAACCTTGTCGGGTTCAAATAAATATATATCCAGCATTCTACTTCTCCGGAACAAATATGGGAACAAGCCTGTTTTCCAACACACAATATCCTCTGTTGCTGTCAAGAGTCTTAAGTTTCTGCGGCAGCGGAATGTTTATATTCAGCACATTCTGATCGCTGACCGTACCTCCAAGATGAATGCCGTGGTTTTCAGCCCTGAAACTTTTTGCAGCGGCCAGATACGTTTTCTTCTGACTGTTGTACCCTGCAAAAAATGTTATCCCGTGACCTTTTCCTTTTTCAAAGAATTCTGTCATAACCTCCGCATATTCGCTGTCCACATCTGCCCCGTAAAGAATATCGCAGAATTCTGCCATATCATCAATGATAACAAATATTCTGCCAAATTTCTCTGTCATAAATCTGTCCCTGGAAATATCCTGCTTTTCATTTTTCCACAAAGGGACAGCTTCGTTTCTATTGGAAAATTCCTTCTGTAAATTTTCCGTCAGAGTGCGTATACCCTGTGCCCCTGAAAAGACTTCGCACCCTACGGGCAGATCTATCTTAATGCTGTCATTAAGACTGACAGCATTAAGAATTATTCCGTTGTGCTCGCAATATTCCACAATATTGTTCATAAACAGACCTATCTCGCCATACCCTCCGCCGCTTACGCTAAAGCAGAAAAAATCAGACAGAGGAGTGCTGCACACATTTGCGGTATCAAGATCATATCCTATCGGCAGTTTTTCTGAATAGTCACCCTCGGACAGTATATCAGAATACCTCGTACCTTCGGAAATAACAGAAAGCCTCTTAACCTGAAGAATATTTTTATCCCTTACGCCTATATCTTCAAAAAGTGCCTTCATGTTTTCCGACCGTTCATATTCATTCTTTCCACTGACAGGAAGAGCTGTTTGGAATTCCACTGTAATCCCTCCGGAAACCATAAGTCCCCTACCGGGAACAGCAGCAGGAACAAATTCGGGATTTTTTCCTATAAATTCGCTGTACTCGTTCTTTTCGCCCATGCGCAATGCAATAGAATTAACCAGATACGATCTCATTTTATACTTTATCTCAGAGGAATTATTTACAGTTACCACTGTCTGTATGCCATACCTGACTCCGTCGTGCATAATGTGCTGAAGTGTTTCACAGTAATTTTCACAGTCCTCCGAAAACGCTCTCAGATTATCAATAACCAGCAGAACAAGGGGCAATGAGTGCTTCTTGATGTATTCTCCGAAGCTGCCTACCTCTTCCCGTTCAAACAAACGCTTTCTTTCATCGGAAATGTCATTTATAAGCGCAAGAAGCCTGCCTATAGACTCCTCTTCCTCCTCATAAACAACACCGCCGCAGTGGGGAAGCCGTTTGAAAAGCTTGAATGTCCTGCTTGAAAAGTCCATTATATAAAACACAAACTCCTCAGGGGAATATCTCTTTACCGCCGAACACAAAATAGTCTGAAGCAGCGTGGTTTTGCCGCTGCCTGCTGTTCCGCATATCTTTAGATTTGAACAGGACATAAGATCTATAATGCACGGGTACTGCTTCTGACGCTCATAATCATCAGCCAAACCGTAAACTGCTTTCAAACATCCCGGAGCCTTGTCGCAGGAAACTTCGATATCCTCCAGCACCATTTCCTTGCCAAGAGGCGGCAGCCAAAGAGCGTCTGCCGGTCTTAAATGATTTTCCGCAGTGCATTCAGAAATGAATCTGGTAGCTGCCTTCAGCTCCGTTGGGGCTTCGTTGTCTTCTTCCTGTTTGCTCTGTACAACAGCAGGGAGGGCATCTGTTCTTATCAGAACTGCTTCGTTGTCAGCAGCAGAAACATAGATAACCTTCGGAGTATATTTTCCTCCTGACCACCCCGACTGGAATTCCTCAAATATTTCGTCATTGCCGATCTGAAGAAATGCTCTTCCAGCCTCCGTAATATATGCAGCATCCGTCCTCCTTAGCATTTCCGTGCTGTCCTGCCTGTCCTGTACCCGCAGACATATCCTGAACCGGGAATTGCCCCATATCTCATCGTCCACCACTCCCGAAGGCTTCTGTGTGGCAAGTATCAGATGTACCCCCAGACTTCTCCCCACTCTGGCTACGGAAATAAGCTCCTTTATAAATTCCGGATGCTCCTTTTTAAGCTCTGCAAACTCATCGGAGATTATTATAAGATGTGGCATTGGGGACATGGTTTCTTTAACTTTTCCGTCACGGTAAAGTCTGGAATAGGCATCTATATGATTTATTTCGTATTTTTTGAAAATTTCCTGTCTCCGTCTCATCTCACTGCGCAGTGAACTGCACATTCTCCTGGTAATGTTCACATCAATACCATCCGCTGATTCGCCTGATATGTTTGTAAGCATTCCCGCAATGTGCGGCAGTCCCTCAAAAGCATTTGCCATACCGCCCCCTTTGTAGTCTATAAGCACAAATGCAGCATCGTCCGGACTGTAGTTCATAGCAATGGAAAGGATAAAGGTCTGTAGAGTTTCGCTTTTTCCGCTGCCTGTAGTTCCCGCCACAAGACCGTGAGGACCGTCTTTTCTGTCATGTATATCAAGATAAATCGGTACACCGCCCCTGCCAAGACCGATAAGAGAGCGGATTCCCTCATAGCTTCGGTTGCTTTTGTACCGTCTCATAAGATCCCAGTGGGAAAGGTTTCCTATACCCAGCATTTCAAGGTAGCCAACCGACTGCGGTATGCTCCCTACGCTCTCTTCGCTGACATAATATCCGCTTATTTTCCGTGCAAATCTCTCAGCCGCCTCGGGACTTACCATATCAAACTCTATTTTATTTTCCTCGCCTATCTCTCCGTCCAGCATATAAAACCCCGAAAAGTTCTCCGAACATTCAATTATTGCCCTGCACTCATTGGGCAGCATATTTATCCCGCCGTAAACCAATACAAAGGTTACCCCAAGATACTTTTCGGAGGACATGTATCTGCTTATGATACTGCTTCTCATAATCTCCGCAGATGTGCAGAAAATAACAATGTGCGGCAGCAGCAGTTTTTTGTTTCCCTCCCGTTCCTCATACATTTCCTCTCTTTGCCTTAGTATTGCTGCCAGCTCATAGGTAACGCTTTTTACGGATTCCTCGTCAAATCCTGTCAGGCGCATTTCTTTGCCTCTAATAAATGAATGAGGCAGCCATCTTGTCCAATAATATTTTTCACGGTCTCCCTCTTCCGCTATAAATCCTATTTTCGTATCAGTGTAACAGTGAAGAGCTGACAGCTGAATTATCATGCTGCACACAATAAGAGGCAGTTTTTCCATATTCCCCGTCATTCCAATGATCTTATTCCCGAGGATTCCAAGTAAAGAAACGCACCCATCCATCATCTCATATTTATCCCACAGCTCATGGGGATATTTGCAAAGCTCGTCATCATTTAAAGAAAATCTCTGCTTTGATACCGCTATCTCTCCGGGAAGTCTCACCTTACCTACCCCTAAACGTATGGTCAGGAAATCGCTTTGAAATCGGTTTCTGTTCCATAGAATCTCCGTATTTTCCTCCGCCGCTGCAAAAAGCTCTTCCGCCGAAAGATAGCTTTTCTTCAATATTTCTTTGTTCTTTTTATGCTTTTCCTCCAGCGCCTCTTTGTTGTTTTCTATGTAAGCAAGATACCCTTCTGTTCGTTCCTTTTCATCAGCAGCCATCTGCTTTTTATTGTATACCTGATGTGCCAGCGCCCACCCTGTCCCAATGAGAGCGGAAAGCACCACCGACAGTGCAGTTCCAAGATACATAATACCTGATCTTCCACTCCCCGCATTTGATGCAATATTCACCAGCACCGATACCAGAATAGGTATAGGCATAGTCACCGACGGTCCAATTATGAATAACAGCGGTTGGCTGCGCATTTTCTGCTTTGCAGGCGGATCGTCTATCTCCACAGTTTCCCTGTCAAGGGGCTCTATTCTCCTGGGCGACCGGAAAACGAAGCCCTCTTCCCGGTGAATATCCTCTTTTGTCATAGAGGATATTTCTGCCCGAGGAAGCTTTACCTTTGTAATATCGTCACAGCAAACGCCTAAAGCATTCCCCAGAAAAATAATCCTGTGCCCCGCAATGTAAATGATGTCAAGCATATTAAGCTTCACAGTACCCCTTACAGCAGTTCCGTTTACGTAAGTACCGTTTGTGCTGTCATCCGTAAGAGTACAGTCCGTCCCTGATATAACGCAGTGATGGGAACTAACAAATTTGTCATTGATAATTATATCATTATCTGCTTCAAAGCCGATTTTTATTTCTTTGTTCCCTATGAAGAATTTCCCATAGGAAATTTTCTCCGCCTGCAGTTCCTTAACTATAACAGCAAAAGCCTCTCTGTCTTGGGGTGCAACAGTTATTACTGCGCCGTCCGTTAACAAAGCTTCCTGTACAGGCTTGCCGCTTACCGCCAAAGAAATTTTTTCGGAGGATACTATCTTCCAAACACTGTCAAAAACTTCTAAATTTATCATACATCCAGCCATTGCCAGAGATATTTCCCTGTTATCTACCGCCGGTAGAGGTATTTCCGTGATTTTTTCATTTTGATTTATGTAAAGAATGTATGGCATTTTTTATTTCTCCTTTATAATATTTTAAAGATAATTAATACAGAAAGCTGAAATCAATATATTCGTTTTTTGAAGCGTCCCAACATTTTGTCAAATCACCATTTGCATTATAAAAGAAGTCACTGCTCATTTCGCCATTTGTGTCATAATATGTGGCTCTTCTTTGATTGTCATTGCTGTCATATTCAAATTCGCTTATGATGATACCGGATTGATAGCCATACCATCGCTCTATTCGTGATTTGTCTCTGCTGTCAGTTTTATATTCTATTTCGTGAGTTATAATACTACTGTCTTCCGTATTATAATTAACTTTTTTTTTCATATAATTTTTCTCATATGCCTTTTTAGACTCGAAATAATACTCTGAAATCTTGTCGCCGTTAATGTAAGAGGACATTTTTTCAATATACTCATAATTACTGTCATAATCATATTCAAACATATTTTTTTCGTCTAACTCCCAATAATATGCATAAATATATCTGTCCTTATTTATGTTATATTTAAAGTAAGCTTTATAGCTATCATTATAAGCCCTGATAGAATACCCTTTATTATCAGAAACTGGCTCACCCTCAACAGTCTTTTTCGCATCTTTCTCATATATTGTTGAGTAAGTCATTTTACCATTACTATCATATCTTTCTATTGCATGAATAACAGGCTTACTGTTTTTCTCCGCTGGATAATACCACCAAAGCTCATATCCCTCATCTGTCCGAACCTTTTCATATAACAGATTTCCACTATCATCATATGTCTTTTCATTTTCTTCCTCTTCACTGACAGATGTTGTTGTTTCAGGAGCAGGTGTTGTCGTGATAACGGTTGTTGTTACAGAAGTTTCAGCAGTTGTGATAGCAGTGGTTGTTATTACTGTTTCAACAGTAGCTGATGTAGTTACAGCAACGGTTACTTCCTTTCCCTTGCTGACATTCACTGTTATTTTTATTCCTTTAGCAACAGCAGAATCACCCGGAATAGACTGCCGTATAACAACTCCCTCCGGTACATCATCACTGTAATTATAGGAAACATTGTATAAAAGTTCCGCCTCTTCGCAGGCAGCAATAGCATCTGCCTCAGAAAGTCCCGACAGGTCGGGAACAATAGCCATTTCCACAGTTGAAACAGTAGTGGTTTCCTCAGTCGTAATGCTTGTGACTGTCGTAGCCTCTGTTGTGACCACTGTTTCCTCCGGCTGGGGTAAAAACTCCTCCAGCATTTTCAGCAGCCTTTCATCTCCTGTTTTGTCATAGCCGTTTTCCAGAACCTCCACAGCCTTTTCATTATCACCCATACCCACATAAGCCTCTGCAAGTCCAAGATATGCTTCCGGATTCAAAGGTTCTATCTCTATAGCCTCGGTAAACTCTATCACAGCTTCCTCATAGGAAAGCTCTGTCAGATACACTCTCCCCAGATCAATATGCTCCTGACCCGTGGGAATATCATTATCAAAGCTTCCGATTATTCCTATGCTTCCTATCACTACTATGGCGATACCTATCAGAATGTAAATTAATATTCTTGTTTGCTGCTTCATTATTCACAAACACTCCCTTTTAACATCATTAATATCTTTTTATAACTTGTAAAGTATTCTAAAAAAGTTACTCATTCTCAAATTCCTTTTCTATCATGTCTGCCAGTCGTTTCCTTTCCGATTTAAATACTTTCAGCATGACCGCAAGAATAATAAGCAGCAATACAAAAGCGCCTATCCCTCCGTAAAGCATTATTTGCCCCATACTCATTTTATCATCTTTCCTTTGCCTGCCTGTAGGCTTCAGCCAGTTTTGCCATTTCCGGGTCATCCGGGTCTGTGCAAAGCTCCTCCGCTCTTTCATAATAATGACAGAATTCGCTGTAATCCCTCAGAGAATTTTTTTGCTGATTCTGAATATCCGATTCAATAAACGCCAGTCGCTTGTAAACCGAATAATTCTCGCCGAATTTGTTTATTACCTCTTTGCCAAACTTTTTTGCCTCTGGGTAATTACCCAACTTACGGTATATCCATAGCATATTGCAGTCACCCTCCAATGTTTCCCACCCCATGTTATTAATGTTGTCAAAGACCGCCAAAGCCTCCGAATAATAAAGATCGTTATTTGTATATTTTGCTATTTCAATATATCCCTGTGCCAACATTTCATAAAAGGGACTCGTCTTTTCAACAGGTAGATTCTTTATTGCATCCCGAAGAAATTCTATCCACGCCTCGCCAACCTCCGGAGATATTTTGAATTCCTTTGAATATGCCTTAGCTCCCAGCATATAGGCTCTATATATATATTCCTTTTCCGCCCCCTCAGAAATGCAGCTTTTAATATTTGCAATACATTGGTCGTAGTTTTCCAAAGCAAACTCTATTTCACCATGAACAAATAAAATATCCCCTCCGGAAAGCCCCTTTTTCACGGCGATATCAAGTGCCGCTGCCGCCCTGTCAGGTTCATTGTTCTGAGCAAGCGCCACCGCATAGTCACAGTAGTAGGAGATCTCTTCTTCTGCTTCTACTGCCCTTTCCAATGCTTCCACTGCCTTTTTCTTCTCTCCGGTCTCCATACAGCACCGTCCCAGAATATAGTAAAGCAGTCCGCCGGAATATTCTTCCCTCGCATTTCCTATATAAAGCTTTCTCGAATCAAGAACATTTTCAATATAATCTGCACCCGTATCGTATTCTCCGATGTTATATAACATCAGAGCCATTTTTTCATAAGCCTCTGCCCTATCCGGAAATATTGCTGCGGCATCCTCGCAATATTCCTCTGCATCTGAAATATCAGCATTATCCATCTGAGATAATAGTGTCTCATATTGCAGAGAATCCTCTTCACCCAGCCGCATATATCCCATTACTGCTGTCAAACAGGAAACAGCCATTCCCGCAATTACAATAAACGCCGCAAGTTCCTGCCTTATTATAAGGTTCTTGTACCTTCTGTCATAACGTCTTATATTATTAAGAGCAACCAACATCTGCTCTGCACCGGAAAATCTATTTTCAGGCTTTTTTGCCATGGCTTTTTCAATAATAGCCGTAAAGCTTTCACCAAGTCCCGTCTCCAGCTTCCCAAATGGAACTACCTCACCCACAGAAATATCCGGTCTTTTACCAGATGCAATAGCATATAAGGTCGCACCTATGGAATAAATATCAGATCTTTTGTCAATACGGCGGCTCATCTTTTTGCCTCTATCCACATATTCATTTCTTAAATTACCCTTTTCTCCCTCACTCCGCATACTTGTCATTTCAGTTCTGCTCCCGTCTCCGTCTTCGGAAATGCCCATTAAATCTGTTGCTTGTATATCTGTAAGATTAGTTTTTCCCAAACCGTTACTGCTTTCATACTTCGCCATTTCGGTAAGCTCTGTCCTGTCCATGTGTTCAAAAATTCCTGTTAACTCTGTTGCCCGCATACTTGTAAGATCAGTTTCCCCCAAACCGCTGCTGCTATCATACTTCGAAAATTCGGTCAGATTCGGTCTGTCTCCGCTTTTGGGAATATCCATTAACTCTGTTGTCCGTATATTCGTAAGATTAGTTTCTTCCAAACTGTTGCTGCTTTCATACATCGTCATTTCGGTTAATTCTGTCCCACTGGCAATGTATTCTGCCGCAACTTTACCATACTGCTCCGGCGGAGAATAACCTTCGCTGACTCCTATCGCATTTTCATTACCATCAACTATCAACGAAATATTATAGTCAATCAAACAAATATTGTCTTCAGGAGTAAGCATTATATTAGCCGGTTTAATGTCGCTATGAATAATGGGAGGTTTCCTGGAATGCAGATACGCTGCCGCTTGACAAAGCTGTCTGGCAAACTTCATAACTCTCTTTTTTGCAAACCTTTTCCCACTGTTTATCAGCTGTTCAAAGCTCTGCCCCTCTACAAATTCCATCACAGTGTAAACCTCATCCCCCTCAGGGATAAAATCATACACCGCAGGTATGTAGTCGTTCTTGAGCCCTTTAAGTATATCTGCCTCATCTCTGTCCCCCAGAACACCCTTTACCTCTGATTTTACCTGCTTTATCGCCACATACCTGTTCATAGTTATATGATAGGCTTTATAAACAATACCGCCGCCCCCCGTACCGATATGCTTGATTATTTTATATTTATTATCAAGAATCTTGCCTTCTTCAAACATTTCCGCACTTCCCATTTCCAAAACAGCGCACGCTGTGTACAAATTATAAATAAATTTGTCATATTTTGCCAAATGATGATATATTTTCTGACTTTTATGAATTTCAAAGCATAATGTATTATGATGAAATATAGTTACGTTTCGACTGATGCTGTACGAGCAAAATCTCTGCATATTCCATATTTTTTTGAGGAGAATGCATAATATTTATACTCTTCTAATGATATACTATGACTGTGTATTTATTATGACTATGTATTTATGTTAATGTTTTCGCAAAATAAGTCCTTTTGCGAAACCGCTTGAAAATCTCCCGAAAAATCAATAAAAATGCACACTGCATGACGGAATTTCCGACGGCATAAATTATGCGGCAAGGCTTTCTGAAAATAGCTTCATACAGGACTTTTTACGCTCCATAGAGGAATGAACATACCTGTTTAAGGTAATCTGAACGGAACTGTGTCCGAGGATTTCGGAGAGTGTCTTAACATCAAATCCCAATGCAATACAGTTTGTTGCAAACATATGCCGCAAGGCATGGAAGTTTACCGACGGCAGTTTTGCTTTTTTCAGTATGCTTGCAAAGCGATACTGCATTGTACGCGGCTCAATGATTTTTTGACTGCCCGAAAGCAGGAAACAATCGTCTGCCGACCGCACAGATTTAAGATACGGCATAATAAAATCCGGCAAGGGTATTTCACGAACAGAGCTTGCACTTTTGGGTGATGTGACTATTAAGCGTGTGCCGCCTCCACTGTTCATTACACGCTGAACAGTCTGCCTGACGGTAATTATACTTTTTTCAAGGTCAATATTTTCCCATTTCAAGGCGCATAATTCGCCGATTCTTATTCCCGTAGCAGCCGACAATAGGATACCCACATTAGAGCAAGTCACATTTTCCGTGAGTGCAGCCTTAAGTTGTGACTGTTCCGAATCCGATAAAAGCTTGTTTTCAGCAATTTTATCTGATTTCGGCAAGGTCACGCAGTCTATCCTGTTAGCATACCCATACCGCCTTTGAGCGAATTTGGCTGCCGATTTCAACAGAATAACAATATCGGAAACATACTTTGCAGAAAGATTTTCGGAGCATTTTCGGGATATAAACTCATTAAGGATATCAGCCGTCAACTTATCGTACTTTAATCTCGCAAAGCATGGAAGAATATGCTTTTTAATTTTCATATTGTAATTAGCATAAGTGGACTCTTTGACCCTGTTTTTTACATCAGCAAGCCACATATCAATGATCTCTCCAACGGTCGATCTGCAATTACATATATTACCGCTGCGAACCTCAGCCCGCTTTAATTCAAGCTGTTCCTTGACGGCTGAATAGCTTTTTCCGTATATGGAAGAATACTTTGTTTTGCCCTCCGGTGTGCAGCCGTTCTTGTACCGCCCCTCCCAGCGCCCATCTTTGCGCTTATAAATGTTTAAACCTTTTTTTGCCATAATGTTACCTCCATGTTGACAAGATTTTTGACGTTTTTCACTTCATTTTTAAGATTTTTTATTGTGAAAATCAAGAATATTTTATATTTTCCATAAATTAAGTGCGAAAAATTGTGAAAAATGTTGATTTTTGACTTGACATTTATACAAAAAAATGATATAATAATAAAAATTGGCAATATACATAGTGAAATTCTCTTTCGCAAAAGGACTTATTTTGCGAAAGCTTTTGTTTATATGCTCGCTTTATGTATTGTAATTATTACTCCCAACATTCTTACGAATATCCAATTTCATCATCAGATTTTTGCTGAACTTCAGCAGAGTTAGAAAATACTGTATAATCCGCTCCAAAGCGACCAATGTTAATAGACCATTCAGGCTCATGCGTACTCTCGTCTCTATTATCCTCACTCACTTCCTCGTCATCGTTTTCATTGCCAAGCATTTGGCTAACCGCCGCAGGAGCATTCTCGTTTTCCTTTGGTGTTTGTGCCGGCTGAGAAATTACAGCCATTTCAGCCCTTTTCTCTTCAGCTTTTGCACTTG